>NZ_CP143546.1:4025000-4200439 GCF_046237645.1 Rossellomorea sedimentorum | reverse complement strand
ACTGGTCCCCTCCTTTTCCTCTAAGAGTATGTACAACCATTGTACAACTTGACCCTCTAGTGAATTTCGTCGATTAATAAAAATACAAAACTATGAATGTGGAAAAATATATAATAAGGAAGAAAAACGGTTATTCGACAATATCCACCTTTTGTGGACAACCTTTTACAAAGGCTCTGTATAGACTATCCACAAGTTATCCACCGACTGTGGATAACGTATTTTGCCAACAATAGTAATTCAGAGTGAAAACACAATAATCATATCAGAATATCCTTACCGTTGCAATGACTTTTAAAGTTTATCCACAATACCCTTTCCTTGTTGAAAAAACTTTTCCACAGCCTATTTATTTGTGAAAAAGGTGTCAATATGTGTTGTGGATAATTAATTTTCCTGTCGAAAAATATCCACATATAGTGTTGGAGCCAAAAACCGTAAATTTTGGTGAACAATTGTGAAAGAGGCTGAATCGGTTCCTGCAGCCAAAAATATTTTTTATTTTTTACCGTATTCTCAAAAAAAATTCGGAGGTCATGGTTAATCGATAAGCTCAGCAGAATCTTCATTACAGGAATTCATTAATACTCCGTTGTAATCCAGATCTTATCATGCCGGCTATTTTCGAAGGGGGACGAAGCTTTAAAGGAGGAAAGAAAGTTAGAAATGTGGAAAGCAGCTGAAAAAACCTATCATTACAAAGAGTAAACTGTATTTCCATCTGGAAGATTAAGAAATTGATTCAAGGCAGCTGCCTGAATGACTGGACAGAAAAGAAGAATTAATAAATTTGAACAGAACACCAAACCTAAACTAAAACCATTTCTCCAAGGTTGCTTGTGACAATAAATGAATCATTCGTTGATTGGAGAGGAGGATGAGTGACTACCCACGGCCAAGCAGGAGGTCTGGTTCCAGCCCCGGAAGGCTATGCCACTTAAGAAAACGTCAGCTTACCACTTACAAAGTCCAGTGATGAAAAAATCAGCTTTTTTAAACCATCAATGTTCAGGCAATGAAATAAAAAAACATATATTTTACCAATAGCAAATACCGCAGAGGTGGTATTGACAATTTTTGTCCCTCTCTTTATAATTGAAAAGACTGTCTTTAACCTATAATTTTATCCATTCCTTTAGGGAGGTGTCATATATGAAAAGAACGTTTCAACCAAATTCACGTAAAAGAAGCAAAAACCACGGTTTCCGTGCACGTATGAGCTCTAAAAACGGCCGTAAGGTTCTAGCTCGCCGTCGTCAAAAAGGAAGAAAAGTATTATCTGCCTAGGCCACTGAACTTATCAGTGGTCTTTTTTCAATTATTGTAGAGAAAAAGCTCCGGATCCTGCTGCCTCAAGGACGGTAACCGTATAGCATGCAGGCAAAAGGGAGTATAAAACTTTCTATAATAGAGAAAACAGTTAACAGTTCTACTTTTAGAAATAGCAGGTGGGTAAATGCGAAAAGAACAACGAGTCAAAAAGAATAGTGAGTTTCAAGAAGTCTTCAAGAAGGGGACTTCGCTTGCCAATAGGCAATTTGTTATTTACAGACTTCGAAAACAGGACCAGCAGCATTTCAGAATCGGTCTTTCTGTCAGCAAGAAAATTGGAAACGCTGTCGTCCGAAATCAGGTCAAACGATATATTAGACAGGTTTTTCTCGAGCTGAAAGATGAAGTTAAAAATGACTATGATTATGTTATTATCGCCAGAAAACCGGCGGCCGATATGGATTTTCATGAAATCAAAAAGAGTCTGATCCATGTGCTGAAGAAAAGCAAGGCGTTAAAAGTCAGTCAGCATGCACAGCAAGACAAAAAGAGATAGGAAAATCGCAATAATTTAGACAAGTTTCTACAGCACAGCGACTGCAAAGATGTTACAATATCACTGTGTTAGCGGGATTCCGGTGAGTGAAAATCAGATGACTGGAAGAATTACTTAAGGGACAAGCCAGGTTGTCCGGTATAAAACAGATATTAGGGAGGAAACAGAGGGTGAAAAAGAGATTTTTAGCCGTGCTGGTCTTGATTGGACTTGTAACAGTCCTGTCGGGATGCATGGAGTATAACCAACCGATTACAGAGGATAATACCGGTTTTTGGAATGAATATATTGTGTATCCTCTTTCATTATTAATTATAAAAGTTTCCGAGTTCTTCAATGGAAGTTACGGACTAGGTATCATTATCGTTACATTGATTATCCGATTGGCCATCCTGCCGTTGATGATCAAACAAACGAAGAACTCAAAAGCGATGCAGGCGCTGCAGCCTGAGATGCAGAAACTTCGTGAAAAATACAGTTCGAAAGACGCACAGACACAGCAAAAATTGCAACAAGAAACAATGGCTCTTTTCCAAAGCCATGGAGTCAATCCGTTAGCTGGGTGTTTCCCATTGATTGTTCAAATGCCGATTTTGATCGGTTTCTATCATGCCATTGTGCGAACTGAAGAAATCAAGAATCATAATTTCCTGTGGTTTGACCTCGGTCAACCGGATCCGTTGTACTTGCTGCCATTAATAGCGGGTGTGACAACCTTTATTCAGCAAAAAATGATGATGGCTGGAACTGCAAATCAAAATCCGCAAATGGCAATGATGCTTTATATCATGCCAGTGATGATCATCATCTTTGCGATCAACTTCCCAGCAGCACTTTCTTTATACTGGGTAGTGGGTAACATCTTCATGATTATTCAAACCTACTTCATTAAAGGCCCGGATATTAAAGAACAGAAAGAACTTGCCAAAAATGGAGGAGCGAAAAAGTGAGAGAAGTAACTGCTACTGGTCCATCGGTCGAAGAAGCAGTAGAATCCGCGTTAGCTCAACTGAACATCAACAGAGAACAAGCAGAAATAGAAATAAAGGATGAAGGAAAAAAAGGCTTTTTCGGTCTTTTTGGATCACGTCCTGCCACAGTACTTGTTAAGAAGATAATCAATCCTTTCGATGAAGTAAGGAACTACCTGGTTTCTGTCAGTAATATGATGGGAATTGAAGTGGAAGTCGAAATGAAAGTGGATGGCCGGAATGCGGAATTTCAATTATCAGGTGAAAAAATTGCCTTGCTCATTGGAAAAAGGGGACAGACATTGAATTCTCTCCAGCACTTGGCTGGTCTTGTCGCCAACCGCTACTCCGATCAATACTTAACAGTCGTGTTAGATGCGGAGAATTACCGAGAACGCAGAAAACAAACTCTCTCGAATCTCGCAGAAAAACTTGCCGAGAAAGCGGTAAGAACCAACCGGAAAGTATCATTGGAGCCAATGCCTTCTTATGAACGGAAAGTGATTCATTCAGCTTTAGTAAGGTCGAAAAAAGTGGATACATTTTCGGAAGGCACAGAACCAAACCGCTATATCGTTATAGCACCTAAAAGATAATAGAGAGATCCATCCAGGCTGCTCATCCCGGCCTGGTTTTTTTTATGAGTAAATCTGCCCCATTGAATCCCTTGCTTTCCTTACTTTTCCAAAAGTTGCGTCTTGTTCTGAAGACTCCCTTTATAGCTTAGCGCATTCACGAATCAAGAGTGAAAATCAATTAATCGTTTATCGAAAGCTACGGTAATCACAAAAAATAATAATATCACGCAAAGAGCATTCCAAAATAGAATTCGCTTTATTGTTATTCACATGTGGATAAGTTAAAATGAAAGAATGAAGAAAATGTCTTTGTGGATAAATGAGAATCCAAACTTTTGCAACGATGGGGATTATGATATTCTAATCATTTAGAGGATATAACGCCAATTTAATAAATCATTACTTTAAATATATATTTTGCTACCGGAATGGCTACCTTATTAAAAAAGCCGTACCGGATCATTTGTTGTGTTCAAATGGAAATAACGTTAAGGAAAAGAGGTGAGAGAGATGGAATTCGATACTATAGCAGCCATTTCTACTCCTATGGGCGAAGGGGCGATTGCCATCGTCCGTCTAAGCGGGGATGAGGCGTTCGATATTGCCGACAAAGTGTTTAAAGGAATCCAAGGCAAATCGGTCCCAGAATTTGCTTCCCATACAATTAATTATGGACATATTGTCGATCCTTCCACTGGTGCAGTTGTAGAGGAAGTTATGATGTCAGTGATGAAGGGCCCGAAAACTTTCACACGTGAAGATATCATTGAAATCAACTGTCACGGAGGTTTGGTTTCCGTCAATAAAGTCCTGCAGCTTGTACTGAAAAATGGGGCTCGTTTGGCAGAACCGGGCGAGTTCACAAAGAGGGCATTCCTTAATGGAAGAGTCGATTTATCACAAGCTGAAGCAGTCATGGATTTAATCCGGGCTAAAACGGACCGGGCCATGAATGTTGCGCTTAATCAGATGGAAGGAAGATTATCCAATCTGATCCGCAAGCTCCGTCAGGAAATCCTTGAAACGCTGGCTCACGTGGAAGTGAATATCGACTATCCGGAATATGATGATGTCGAAGAAATGACACACGGTGTATTGCTTGAGAAATCGAAATATGTACGGGATGAAATCGAAAAGCTGCTTCGTACTTCCGAGCAGGGGAAAATTTTAAGGGAAGGCCTATCAACTGTCATTATCGGAAGGCCCAATGTAGGAAAGTCTTCACTATTAAACAGCCTTGTTCATGAAAATAAGGCAATCGTGACAGATATTCCGGGAACAACACGGGATGTCATTGAAGAGTATGTAAATGTCCGGGGAGTCCCGTTAAGGCTTGTCGATACGGCTGGTATCAGGGATACAGAAGATATCGTCGAGAGGATCGGTGTCGAACGGTCAAGACAAGTTTTGAAGGAAGCCGATTTAATCTTGCTTGTCCTCAATTACTCTGATGAGTTCACGCATGAAGATGAACAACTGTTTCAAGCTGTGGCAGGAATGGATGTCATCGTGATCGTCAACAAAACGGATCTTCCTCAGAAGATAGATATGGAGAAAGTGAAAGGTTTGGCATCGGAACATGCCATCGTGACGACTTCCTTATTGGAAGAACAGGGCATTGATGAACTGGAAGAAGCCATTTCGACTTTATTCTTTGCAGGATCGCTTGAAGCAGGAGATATGACGTATGTCTCCAACAGCCGCCATATCGCTTTGCTGAACCAGGCTCATGCTGCAATCGATGAGGCCATCAGTGGAGTGGAAATGGGGACTCCGATTGATATTGCCCAAATTGATTTGACCAGAACGTGGGAACTGCTCGGGGAAATCATCGGCGAAAGCGTTCATGAAAGCCTGATTGATCAGCTTTTCTCTCAATTCTGTTTAGGAAAATAGTACTCTAAATACAATACAGTTTTTAAAGATAAGAATCATCACTAGTAAGGAGGAAACGAAAACGATGCAATATGATGCAGGACAATTTGATGTCATCGTTATCGGTGCAGGTCATGCGGGTGTGGAAGCAGGATTGGCTGCTGCTAGAATGGGCGCTAAAACGCTGATGGTTACCATCAACCTCGATATGGTCGCCTTTATGCCGTGTAACCCGTCAGTAGGCGGTCCGGCCAAAGGAATCGTCGTCAGGGAAATAGATGCGCTTGGTGGAGAGATGGGCAGAAATATTGATAAAACCCACATCCAAATGCGTATGCTGAACACCGGAAAAGGCCCCGCCGTGCGTGCATTGAGAGCACAGGCGGATAAATTTGCTTATCAGCATGAAATGAAGAAAACGATTGAAAATGAACCTAATATGACACTACTACAAGGAATGGTTGAAAGTCTGATCATTGAGGATGAGGAATGTAAAGGTGTGGTAACGCAAACAGGTGCAGAATACCGCGCCAAAACAGTGGTCATTACGACAGGTACATTCCTTCGCGGAGAAATTATCCTCGGTGATTTGAGGTATTCAAGCGGTCCTAATAATCAACAGCCATCCATCAAGCTTTCAGAGCATTTGCAGGAGCT
Organism: Rossellomorea sedimentorum; assembly: GCF_046237645.1. GTDB lineage: Bacteria > Bacillota > Bacilli > Bacillales > Bacillaceae_B > Rossellomorea > Rossellomorea sedimentorum. The sequence goes on along the minus strand of NZ_CP143546.1, from coordinate 4,194,530 downwards.
TGGCTTTGATATGGTGCGATTCAAGACAGGAACGCCTCCGCGTGTAAACAGTAAAACCATCGACTATACAAAAACGGAAATCCAGCCGGGTGACGAGGTTCCAAGGGCATTCAGTTATGAAACGACAAAATATATTACAGATCAGCTGCCATGCTGGCTGACCTATACGAATGCAGAAACACACCAGCTGATTGATGATAACCTAGGCCGGTCCCCTATGTACTCAGGGATGATCAAAGGGACCGGTCCGCGATACTGTCCTTCCATTGAGGATAAAGTTGTCCGATTCAATGATAAACCAAGACATCAGATTTTCTTGGAGCCAGAAGGAAAAAATACACAAGAAGTATACGTTCAAGGATTATCGACGAGCCTTCCTGAAGATGTTCAAATGAAGATACTCGCCACAATTCCGGGTCTTGAAAAGGCTCAGTTAATGAGAGCGGGATATGCCATTGAGTATGATTCCATTGTGCCTACACAGCTATGGCCGACCTTGGAAACGAAAAAAATCAAGAATCTTTATACTGCCGGCCAGATCAATGGTACTTCCGGTTATGAAGAGGCTGCCGGCCAAGGACTTATGGCTGGAATTAATGCGGCCTGCCGTGCTCTGGAAAAAGAAGAAGTCATTTTAAATCGCTCTGATGCCTATATAGGCGTACTGATTGATGATTTGGTGACAAAAGGGACTAACGAACCATACCGCCTTTTGACTTCCCGCGCAGAATACAGGCTGCTTCTTCGTCATGATAACGCCGACCTTCGTCTAACAGACATCGGTCATAAAATTGGACTGATTTCAGAAGAGCGTTATGAGCGCTTCTTAACCAAAAAAGCGCAGATCGAGGCAGAAAAAGAGCGTCTGCAATCCACTAGGCTGAAGCCGAATGAAGAGACCCAAGCGGTCATTGAAAACGCAGGCGGAAGTGCGCTTAAAGACGGAATACTTGCTTCCGACCTCCTTCGCCGCCCGGAAATGAACTACAGCCATATCAAAGCTCTGGTTCCGAGGGATGAAGCATTGACTGAGGATATCGAGGAACAAGTGGAAATTCAAATTAAATATGAAGGCTATATCGAGAAGTCATTGCAGCAGGTTGATAAAATGAAGAAGATGGAAAACAAAAAAATTCCTGACTTCATCGACTATGATGCCATTCATGGCTTAGCCTCTGAAGCAAGGCAAAAACTGAAAGAAGTCCGTCCTTTATCACTAGCTCAGGCGTCAAGGATTTCCGGAGTGAATCCTGCCGACGTTTCCATTTTGCTTGTATATATTGAACAAGGAAAAATCGCAAAGGTATCTGCAGAATAATACTCAAGTGAGGCTGTGAATGGGGAAGCCCCATTCATGGCACGATTTTTCATTACATCAGCAAATATAATGAAAAGAGCTCAAGGAAGGATTGTCTTAATGAATATTACCAAGTTTACTGAAATGTTGAGCGAAAAGGGTATCAATCTGACGCAAAGACAGTTGGCCCAGTTTGAAGATTACTATGAGACACTTGTCGAATGGAATAATAAAATGAATTTAACAGCTATAACGGAGAAAGAAGAAGTGTATCTCAAGCACTTTTATGACTCCATCACAGCTGCCTTTTACCTGGATTTCAATCGTGAAATTCGGGTATGCGATGTGGGTGCAGGCGCTGGTTTCCCTAGTATTCCTCTGAAAATTTGTTTTCCGCAAATTGAAGTAAGCATTGTCGACTCTTTAAATAAGCGGATTACGTTCTTGAATCACCTTTCAGATAAGTTGGGATTAGAAGGCACTCACTTCTATCATGACCGTGCCGAAACATTTGCCCGAAAGCCGGAACATCGTGAACAGTATGACCTTGTTACGGCCAGGGCTGTGGCGAGGATGTCCGTATTAAGCGAATTATGTCTTCCATTAGTGAAGAAAAACGGCACATTTGCTGCAATGAAGGCAGCCAGTGCCTCGGATGAAATGGACGTCGCACAGAAAGCCATTGCCACACTTGGAGGAAAACTGGAAGAGGTACATTCTTTTCACCTTCCAATTGAAGAGAGCGAAAGAAATATCATAGTTATTCAAAAAGAGAAGCCGACACCTAAGAAATACCCACGCAAACCGGGAACACCAAACAAGCTTCCATTAGAGTAACTGCTAAAAAGCCAGGACAACTGGTTCCTGTTCATTGCTTTGTCCTTTATCTCATGTGTGAGCACTTCAAATCCTTTGGTGCTGAACGGAGCTTTATACTTCACCGTATGAACAGCACCGTTGTATCTGGAGAGGAACCACAGTTATGAAAAACCTGTCGATTAATATGTATGAAAATGTCAAAGTGATTGCAGGAACTTGTCATATGATAGAGAATAGTAAATAAGGGAGTTCCTTAAAGGTGGTGTAGGAAGATGAAGCATCCTTTCTCTCGTTTTTTTGGCATAGGAGAAAAAGATCAGGAGAATGATCAGGAAGTGGAATCTATTGTCAACGATGCAAGTGACAGAGATGAAGTGAAAAACATTCCCATTTCTCAAATTGTTCCAAACCGTTTCCAGCCAAGAACTATCTTTAACGAAGAGAAGATTGAAGAGCTATCTAGAACAATTCATACTCATGGGATCATTCAGCCCATTGTCCTGCGTGAAAGCGGAGAGAATCAGTATGAAATCATTGCAGGGGAGCGCCGTTTCCGGGCAGTTTCAATGCTTGGTTGGGAAACCGTACCTGCCATTATTAAAAATATGACAGATACAGAAACAGCTTCTGTTGCATTAATAGAGAACCTGCAAAGGGAAGAGCTATCGCCGATTGAAGAGGCTGTTGCTTACGGAAAGCTGCTTGAACTTCATAATCTAACACAAGAAGCACTGGCACAGCGGCTGGGCAAAGGGCAATCAACTGTTGCCAACAAGCTTCGGCTATTAAAGCTGCCTGAAGAAGTACAGGATGCGATTCTGGCCAAGCAGATTACTGAAAGACATGCCAGAGCCCTCATCCCCTTGAAGAAATCCGAAAAACAAGTGGCTTTGCTTCAAGAGGTCATAGAGAAGAACCTGAATGTTAAACAAACAGAAGACAGAGTAGATAAAATGCTTTCTGAAGGTGAAGAAAAACCCAAACCGAAACGTCGTGCCTTCAGCAAAGATATGCGGATTGCAGTCAACACTATCCGTCAATCCCTGTCCATGGTTTCCGACAGCGGAATCAACCTGGATTCCCAGGAAGAAGAGCATGAGGAATACTATCAGTTTACAATTCGTATTCCCAAGAAAAAATAAATTACTATATGAATCTGTTATTTTATGATTACTATACTCCTAGATTCATTATATAGATGTCTTGCATAATTGCAGTTATATAGAGTTATATTCTTCAGATTATTAACAATGCCTATAAATATTTTCAGTGAGAAACATTAAAATGTTTCTCACTTTTTGTATGTTTGCCCCCACTTATAAATTGGAAATAGAATTTTTTTGAAATGAAAGACAAACTATTCCTGAATTTTGATAGAATAGAACTTAGACAATCACAATAGTTAATTTAATTTTTTATTTAATAGAATTGGAAGTTCAAAGGGCAGGTGAAAACCTTGGGCAGAATAATTGCCATTACCAACCAAAAAGGCGGCGTAGGAAAAACGACAACATCCGTCAACTTGGGTGCATGCTTAGCATACATAGGAAAAAGAGTACTGCTTGTAGATATTGATCCGCAGGGAAATGCGACCAGCGGTGTGGGCATTGAAAAAGGTGATGTCCAGGAATGTATATATGATGTTTTAGTTGATGATGCCGAAGTCAAGGACCTGGTAAAACCGACTACAGTCGAACGGTTATATGCCGTTCCGGCTACCATCTCACTGGCAGGTGCAGAAATTGAACTTGTACCGACGATTTCCAGGGAGGTACGCTTAAAGAGGGCGCTTGAAAAAGTTAAGGATGAATATGACTATATCATCATAGATTGTCCTCCTTCCCTTGGGTTGTTGACCATCAATGCTTTGACAGCTTCTGATGCGGTAATCATCCCTGTTCAATGTGAGTATTATGCACTTGAAGGGTTGAGCCAACTTTTGAGTACGGTGAGACTTGTTCAAAAGCATCTTAATCATGATCTGATGATTGACGGGGTTCTACTTACGATGCTGGATGCCCGAACCAATCTTGGAATTCAGGTTATTGAAGAAGTGAAAAAGTATTTCCAGGATAAAGTGTACCGTACCATTGTTCCTCGAAACATTCGGTTAAGCGAAGCACCCAGCCATGGGGAACCAATCATTATTTATGATGCAAAATCCAGGGGTGCAGAAGTTTATCTAGATTTAGCAAAGGAAGTGGCTGCGAATGGCTAAAGGACTAGGTAAAGGAATCAATGCGCTTTTTGCCAATGTGGATGCAAAAGAAGAAGCTGTTCAGGAAATCAGCGTGAAAGAATTAAGGCCGAACCCTTACCAGCCTCGTAAAGTATTTGAACCTGAAGCGATTGAAGAATTGAAGGAATCTATCCAAGAACATGGGATCCTTCAGCCAATCATAGCCAGGAAAAGTATCAAAGGATATGAAATCGTAGTAGGTGAAAGAAGATACAGGGCGGCAAAAGCAGCAAAACTTAATAAAGTACCAGTTGTTGTGAGGGAATTGACAGATAAGCAAATGATGGAGCTTGCTGTCTTGGAGAACCTTCAGCGCGAAGACCTTTCTCCCATCGAAGAAGGAAACGCCTATCAATTATTGATGGACAAATTGGACCTGACACAAGAACAGCTTGCGAAAAGATTGGGGAAAAGCAGGCCGCATATTGCAAACCATATACGCCTCCTTTCACTTCCGCCGCAAATTCAGCAGCTGATTATTGACGATAAGATTACGATGGGGCATGGCCGTGCTCTTCTTGGCTTAAGAAAAAAAGAGAAACTTCAGTCTGTCGTAGAAAAAATCATCAAAGAATCATTGAATGTAAGGCAGCTTGAAAAGTTGATACATGAATTAAATGAAAATGTTTCACGTGAAACAAAGAAACCGGAAAAGAAAGATGTTTTCATTAAAGAACAGGAAACGCTTCTAAGAGAAAGATTCGGTACTAACGTTTCCATAAAACAGTCTAAGAAAAAAGGAAAGATCGAGTTTGAATTCTTCTCCCAGGATGATTTGAATCGAATTCTTGAGCTGTTAAGCCATTTGGAAGATAAATAAGCAATAGTTCTTGAACTGACCATTTATATGTGTTGGTTCTTTTTTTGCTGTTTTCGTGAATTTTATTTATTACAAATCTATCCAAATAAATTCGCCAGTTTTACTCTATTAAGATAACTTTACGACCGTCTCTTTTGAATGGAATCAATCAGCCTTGATTTTGCAGGATAAGGATTACTAGTTTGTGATGACCCTTTTTTCCCTGGATAAAAAATAGTAGGCAATTCATATGAAAAGTGCTATTTTAGTAGAAAGTATTTCGATAACCGAAAAAGGAGAACAACTCATGGTGTTATTAGGAACGATTGTTAATGGAGTTTGCATCATCATTGGGACTCTGCTCGGCAAGCTGCTGCACCGCATACCTGAAAATATGAAAGGGACGGTAATGTATGCGATCGGCTTGGCCGTAATGGTACTCGGATTGCAGATGGGAATGAAAAGCGAGAATTTTCTTATTGTGATTATCAGTCTGGTCCTCGGCGCCGTCATTGGTGAGTGGATGGGACTTGATGCTAAATTGAACGCATTAGGAAACTGGCTTGAGAAGAAGTTGGGATCAAACAGTGAAACCAGCATTTCACAGGGATTTGTGACTGCGACATTGATATTTGTCATCGGAGCTATGGCTGTGATTGGCGCGCTGGACAGTGGTATCAGGGGTGCGCACGATGTTCTTTTCACAAAAGCGATCATTGATGGATTCACTTCCCTTATCCTTACCACTACACTTGGAATCGGCGTCATGTTCTCTGCCATTCCTGTCTTCCTTTATCAAGGGACCATTGCGTTGTTTGCTACACAGATCGACCGCTTTGTTCCTCAGGCTGTCATGGACTCTTTTATTGTGGAAATGACGTCTGCGGGAGGAATCATGATTTTTGCAATAGGATTGAATTTAATAGGATTGACCAAGATCCGTGTTGCCAACCTTCTTCCGGGGATAGTGGTGGTGGCTGCGATTGTCTCCCTAATCTATGGATATCAGGAGTTTTTTATATAAACCAAAAAACACACTAAGCCTTTAGATGCCTGGTGTGTTTTTCAATTAAAGCAACTGCTGTTTTTCTTCATTGACGTTAATTTTAAAGAAGGATTCCTTTTTCGGGCGTGCCTTGCTTGCCAAATAAATACCTTCAGAAATAATCCTGGCCATTTTAAGGACAAGGTTCAATCGCGTATTCTGCAGTACAAAAAATTCCATGAACCCGCTGACATTGACAATACCAGTGATATGAATATCCCCAACATCCGGCAGTTCTTTATTCACACCGGCTCCCGGTTTAACAGGCCCATTGCCAAGCTGGATTGCACCGACGCTCTTCAATCTTCCAAGGCAGGCATCAACTCCGATAATGAAAGGATTATGGTGTTGTTTTTCGATCTCTGCCAGTTTCTCTTCCAGATTGACGGCATGAATGGGATCGTCCAGTGTACCGTAGATATGAAAATCGTCCGTTATCTTTTCTTCTAAAAAGGTGCCGACGAGTGGTCCTAAGGAATCGCCTGTTGAGCGGTCTGTTCCAATACAAACGATTACTACGGGTCTCATGGTCGCCGGAAGCATTGTGAGCAGTTCCGCAGACATCGATACTGCCGCTTTTTCATCATCATGCAGTACTCGGTATGGTTCGGATTTCCGCTCGAAAAAACCCTTTTTCAGATTCATTCCTTCCACTCCTTTGTGGGTAGTATTAACAGTATACGGAGAAATAGGCTTATCTATACATAGTATTATGTATTTGTCACAATCTAAGACTTTTTAAACAATTTTCTAATAGTTTGCTTGCGGCTATTCAAATAGGGGTAAACTTGATACAATGAAAGATATTTTCAGAGCGCTTTATAGGGGTGAGTTCTATGAGTCAAACGAATGAAGAAAATGCAAAAGAAGATGTTCAAGACCAAGTTGAAACGGCAAAAGAAGCAACCCTAGAAATTTGGGACAGACTGATAAGTGATGACTTATGGATAACTATTTCCATAGGTGCGATAAAGATTCTTTTAATCATTATATTAACAGCTGTTATTCTTAAAATAGGAAAAACAGTTATTAGAAATATATTCAGGGTCCGGTCACGTTCTCCTTTTAAAATAACGGAAAGACGGGAAGCTACATTAAGTAAACTTCTTGAAAATGTTCTTACCTATGTCGTGTATTTTATAGCAATCACAATGATTTTAACCAACATGGGTGTTGAGATCGGTGCACTTTTAGCCGGTGCCGGTATCGTCGGCCTGGCAGTCGGATTTGGTGCACAGAACCTTGTCCGGGACATCATCACAGGATTTTTCATCATATTCGAAGATCAATTTTCGGTCGGTGACTATGTCCGTATAGGAAATGCCGAAGGATTTGTTGAAGAAATAGGGCTGCGGACAACCAAGATTAAGAGCTGGACGGGGGAACTGCATATACATCCCAATGGAAATATTGCCGAGGTAACCAACTTTTCCATTCATAATAGTATCGCCATTATAGATGTCAGCATTGCCTATGAGGAAAATATAGAAGAAGCGGAAAAAGTGTTGAGTGAGTTCCTGCTGACATTGCCGCAAAAATATGAAGATTTAATAAAACCACCTGACCTATTAGGGGTGCAGACTCTTGGTGCCTCTGATGTAGTGATGAGGATTGTTGCCGAAACAGCTCCGATGCAGCATTGGTCCATGGCCCGCAAGATTCGCAAGGATGTCAAAATGATATTGGATCAGCATGGAATTGAAATTCCATTCCCACGTATGGTTATGTATAACAGGCAGGAAGAGGAAAGCATTGAATCAAATAGGAAACAGCTTGATAGTGAGTAGGGGGGGAAACAGTATGGAACCAAAAAGCTTTCAATTACACGATGTCGTTGAAATGAAAAAGCCTCACCCATGCGGTGCCAACCGTTGGAAAATCATTAGGATGGGCATGGATATCCGGATTAAGTGCCAAGGATGTGACCACAGTATCATGCTTCCGAGAAGAGAGTTTTCCAAGAAGATGAAGAAGGTATTGGAAACATCGGGTGAATAGGATATAGGTTTTAGACAAGAGGGATTATTCTCAGACCGAATAGTCTCTCTTTTTTTGCCCTTCCGAAAAAATCAGGCTACATATACTCTCTGAATAAAGTGTATTTCCCGGGTAACCCCGCTATGTAAAATCATTTCCTTCTCCCCCTTCACTTGTGTTTCTATCTCTTAAAACCTATAATTAAAAAAGGTTTGAGTAATTTTAGACATGTACTGCCAAAACATCAGGCAGAATAAATATAGTTCCATTTAATGAGGAGTGACCAAAATGGCTTTAACAGCTGGAATCGTTGGTTTGCCGAATGTCGGGAAATCAACTCTATTTAACGCAATCACAAAAGCAGGTGCAGAGTCTGCTAACTATCCTTTCTGTACGATTGACCCTAACGTTGGGATTGTAGAAGTTCCTGATTATCGTCTTGATAAATTGACTGAGCTTGTTCAACCAAAGAAAACTGTTCCTACAGCATTTGAGTTTACTGATATTGCTGGGATTGTAAAAGGTGCGAGTAAAGGAGAAGGACTTGGAAATAAGTTCTTATCCCATATCCGCCAGGTAGATGCCATCTGTCAGGTAGTCCGCTGTTTTGCTGATGAGAATATCACTCACGTTTCAGGTAAAGTCAGCCCGCTGGATGATATTGAAGTAATCAACCTTGAACTCATTCTTGCCGACCTTGAATCAGTTGATAAACGAATTGCCCGTGTTCAAAAGCTGGCTAAGCAAAAAGATAAAGAGGCTTCTTATGAGCATGAGATCCTTGTAAAATTAAAAGAGGCATTTGAAGAAGGCAAACCAGCCCGTACGGTTGAATTCACGGATGAGCAGATGAAAGTCGTAAAAGGTTTGCATCTTCTTACTATCAAGCCTGTTCTTTATGTGGCCAATGTGAGTGAAGACGATATCGCAGATCCTTCTGATAATGAATATGTTCAGCAGGTCCGCGAGTTTGCCAAAGGTGACAATGCAGAAGTCATCGTCGTCTGTGCAAAAATCGAGTCAGAGATCGCTGAGCTTGATGATGAAGAAAAAGCAATGTTCCTTGAGGAACTGGGTATCGAAGAATCCGGCTTGGACCAGCTGATCCGTGCGGCGTATGACCTTCTTGGCCTTGCAACTTACTTTACTGCAGGGGTACAGGAAGTCCGTGCCTGGACTTTCCGAACAGGCATGAAAGCACCAGAATGTGCTGGTATCATCCATACTGACTTTGAAAAAGGGTTCATCCGTGCCGAAACGGTATCTTATGATGACCTTGTTTCTAATGGAACGATGGCTGCAGCACGTGAAGCTGGAAAGGTAAGACTTGAAGGAAAAGAATATATCGTTAAAGACGGAGACGTCATCCACTTCCGATTTAATGTTTAATATCCAAGAGCTGTCCCTAAAATGGGGCAGCTTTTAACTTATTCTAAGCAAAGAATTTTATAATCAAATTGGCGTCTATATTGTTAAAAATAAAAACTTACTATTATATTTAAGGGTCTGTTTCAAAATACAAAATATGAGTTATATAGTAATTCACTCCAAAATTTAAAAACAATTTGATAAAAATCTGAAAAGAAAAATGCTTCAAGCATTTTTCATACTAAGATAAGCACTGGTTAGCGAATTCCATGTATACCATAATATCCATTAAATAAGCTAACAAAATAAGGGGAGGAATTCCTCTTAATATGGAAATATCTCAAAAAACAGACTAAATAGAGGAAAATATTACCTCTATTTTCTCCAAAAGCATGACAATGGGCAATTTTACTTTGCCTTAACGGTAAAAAATACCTTTATATTACCTGAACCTATCCCTATTCAGCAGGATAAGGGAAAAAATTCCCTTTATTTAAACAATCAGAGGTTACTCACAATTCAGGATGAATAATATGTCTGCTTCATTTATCCGCCTCTCAAATATCCCCCCTGCTAGTTAAATATCATTTGCAGCACACTAATTAGTATAACAATCAGCATGCGATTCTCATGCTGACAAAATTTATGACACCATGTTAAAAGTGATACGTCGCTGACCGGCCGCTTCCGCTTTTTAGTTCACCGCCCGCCCCACGGAGTCGTACACCCGGAACGGAAATCAACATCTTTATTTCTCTCTTTAATAAAGTCGATATTTAATCCCTATAAAAGAAATGAAGGGTATTTCCAAGCGCTATTGCATTAGCCTGTCCACTATGATATAATTCTAACTTGTGAGTAATGAATATATTGCTCCTTGCTCTTCTGCCGAGAAGGGCCGCATAGACCATAAGGAGGTGACTAGAAGATGAGAAAGTACGAAGTTATGTACATCATCCGTCCAAACGTTGATGATGAAACTAAAAAAGCAGTTGTTGAGCGTTTCGATAACGTTCTAACATCTAACGGTGCTGAAATCGTCGAGTCTAAAGAGTGGGGTAAACGTCGTTTAGCTTATGAAATCAACGACTTCCGTGATGGATACTACCAATTGGTAAAAATCCAGTCTAACAACGAAGCGGTTTCTGAGTTCGATCGTTTAGCTAAAATCTCTGACGATATCATCCGTCATATCGTAATCAAAGAAGAAGAATAATCCAGCCGTTTTTTGAAAAACGAACGCTTCTGACTTGTTTCACGTGAAACAAAAGTTAGAAGGAAGGGGTTGATTCTGATGATGAACCGAGTTGTACTCGTGGGTCGTTTAACAAAGGATCCAGAATTGAAATACACTCCAAACGGGGTGCCCGTGGCAACTTTCACACTTGCAGTGAATCGTTCTTTTACGAACCAGCAGGGTGAACGTGAAGCGGACTTTATTAATTGCGTTGTATGGCGTCGTCCAGCTGAAAACGTGGCTAACTTCTTGAAAAAAGGCAGCCTCGCCGGTGTTGACGGCCGCATTCAAACTCGTAATTTCGAGGGACAGGATGGCAAACGCGTCTTCATGACAGAAGTCGTAGCAGAATCTGTTCAATTCCTTGAACCGAAGAGTGCCAGCCAAGGCGGCGGCTCTGGTTATCAAGGTGAACGCGGCGGCAATTATGGCGGCGGACAAAGACAGCAGCAAGACTATTCATATAGTCAAAATCAGAATCAGCGCAATAATAACAACAACCAGAACTATACGCGTGTGGATGATGACCCATTCGCAAATGACGGTCAGCCGATCGACATTTCCGATGATGATCTTCCATTCTAATTTCTTATAAAATACAAAATAAATATGCAAGGAGGCGATTTCTATGGCAATGCGCAGAGGCGGACGCAGACGTCGTAAAGTGTGTTACTTCACTTCAAACGGAATTACACACATCGACTATAAAGATGTAGATCTTCTGAAAAAATTCATCTCTGAGCGCGGAAAGATCCTTCCACGTCGTGTGACAGGAACTAGCGCTAAATACCAACGCAGACTTACTCGTGCTATCAAACGCGCGCGTACAATGGCATTACTGCCTTACGTTGTAGGTGAATAATTAAATGAAAGAACAGCAGGATTACTTCTGCTGTTCTTTTTTATCTCCAAATACATTCCACCCAGAGGGCAATTCTCTCCAGGTGTAGGGAATAGGGTTATTATGTAACGTTATTAGCTATACTGTTGATGGGGCAGCGCCTTATCAGCCTTTAAAACGCAGCTTTACAAGAGGACTTCTTAAAACCTTAAAAAGCTCAACGTTAATGAATTGAAACAGCCTTCATTTACCTGATAAAATTAATGTTGTTTACTTAAGTATTGAAAAGAATTGAGGGGTGTCTCAGTGAAAAACGCCCGTATACTTACGGAAGGAGCATTACTGCTCGCAATATATACTGTGCTCCTGTTATTGACCGCCTATGTACCGGTTATCAGCATCGTCACCACTTTCTTTCTCGTTCTGCCTTTTATACTATATAGTGAAAAGTACGGGCTGAAACCAGCGCTTACAATGCTTGCAGCAGCCTCCTTCATTTCATTATTGGCAGGTGCTTTCCTGGTGACTCTTCCTTTAACGCTTTCCTTTGGTACAGTCGGTGTTATTATGGGGTGGATGCTTCGGAATCAGAAATCGAAAATGTCGATTTTTCTCGTCTCTAGTTTAGTTTTGTTAATCAGTACTGTCGTTCAATATGTCGTATCCATCCTATTGTTGAATATGAATATAATAAAGGATACTATAGAACAGTTTAAAAATGCCATAAACGAAACGCTCAAGCTGGCAGAAACTATGGGGCAGCCTGTACCTCCGGATAAAATTGAAGATATTACTTCTGCCATGGAGTTATTTGAGGTTTTGATTCCATCTGTATTTTTAATATCTTCTTTGTTCGTCATGTTCATCATCATCAGTGTGAATTTTCCGCTGCTCAGAAAGGTAGGGATACAGTCTGCTAAGTTCCCTCCTTTCAGAAGTTGGAAGCTTCCACAAAGCATTGTATGGTATTATTTAATTACATTAATTTTGCTGATTTTTGTAAATCCTGAAATGGGTACATACCTTCACTGGGCACTGTACAATCTTTACTATGTGCTCCAGCTTCTATTGGTAGTTCAAGGCTTCTCATTTATTTACTTCTTTGCCCATCTGAAAAAATGGCCGAAAGGAATACTGATTTTAATCACAGTATTATCATTTCCGCTTATTAATTTCGTGAGAATTTTAGGTATAATTGATTTAGGATTTGATCTTAGACAGCGCCTTCAACGTAAGTCATAAGGTTAGCATTCTTATTTGAGGAGCTGAAATCATGCCATCAAACTATAAAAAACGATTGATCAGATATCCGCTGTACGGACTTGCAGCTGTTTCTGTCTTGGTGCTGGCGGCAACGGCCCTGTACAATTGGTGGATAGCTGTAATCGGTTTTCTCCTGCTGGCCGGCGTGTTTTATATTGCATTTTACTATGAGAAGAAAACCTATCAGTCAACAGAGGAGTATATTTCAACTCTTTCCTACCGTTTAAAAAGGGTCGGGGAAGAAGCATTAATGGAGATGCCGATCGGTATTATGCTCATTAATGATGACTACTATATCGAGTGGACCAATCCGTTCATGGCTTCTTGTTTTAATGAGGATACATTGGTCGGGCGCTCCCTTTATGATGTAGCCGATTCGGTTGTGCCGTTAATTAAGCAGGAAGTGGACACCGAAGTCGTCACATTGAACGAACGGAAATTCCGAGTAATCTTAAAGCTCGAGGAAAGGCTCCTCTACTTTTTTGATGTAACGGAACAGACAGAAATCGAGAAGCAATATGAAGAAGAACGGACAGCTATTGCCATTATCTTTCTTGATAATTATGATGAACTGACTCAAGGGATGGATGATCAGACCCGAAGCAGCTTGAACAGTATGGTCACATCCATCTTAAATAAATGGGCAAAAGAATCTGGTGTCCTTTTGAAAAGAATTTCTTCTGAACGTTTCATTGCTGTTTTTAATGAAAAAATTCTGCAGCAGCTGGAAAAAGATAAATTCTCCATACTGGATGATGTCAGAGACACGACATCCAAGCAGAATGTCCCACTCACTCTCAGTATAGGTGTCGGAACGGGCGTTTCAACCCTTCCGGAACTTGGCACCCTTGCCCAATCAAGTCTGGATCTTGCTCTTGGCCGGGGCGGGGATCAGGTAGCCATCAAGCAGCCGAATGGTAAAGTGAAATTTTATGGCGGGAAAACAAACCCAATGGAAAAACGGACAAGGGTCCGTGCCAGGGTCATCTCCCATGCCTTGAAGGAACTCATGATAGAAAGTGATAAAGTCATTGTCATGGGGCACAAGCTTCCTGATATGGATGCTATAGGTGCGGCCATCGGTGTGCGTAAAGTGGCACAGATGAACCAGAAGGAAGGCTATGTTGTTGTCAATTTCAATGAAATTGATAACGGCGTAAAGAGGCTGATGAACGAGATTAAATCCAACCCTGACCTGCACTCCAAGTTCATCACACCTGAGGCGGCGCTGGATTTGATGACCGACGATACATTGCTGGTTGTCGTGGATACGCATAAACCGTCCCTCGTCATCGAGGAAAGACTTCTGCAAAGGGCTGAAAGGGTTGTGATCATCGACCATCACAGACGCGGGGAAGATTTTATCAAAAATCCGCTGCTCGTTTATATGGAGCCTTATGCCTCTTCGACAGCAGAACTTGTGACAGAATTATTGGAGTATCAGCCTAAACATGAAAAAATCTCGATGATGGAAGCCACTGCCCTATTGGCCGGAATCATTGTCGATACAAAGAGCTTTACCTTACGGACAGGTTCAAGGACCTTCGATGCCGCCTCTTATTTAAGAGGACAGGGTGCAGATACTGTACTTGTCCAAAAATTTTTAAAAGAAGATGTCGATACCTATATAAAGCGGTCAAGACTGATTGAAACCGTCGATTTTTATTATGAGGGAGTAGCCATTGCCAAAGGTGAGGAGGATGTCATTTACGATCCTGTTTTGATTGCACAGGCAGCTGATACACTCCTTACGATGGATGGCGTCGTAGCTTCTTTCGTCATCTCAAAAAGAACGGATGATCTGGTCGGTATCAGTGCCCGTTCACTTGGCGAAGTGAATGTCCAAATTATCATGGAAAACCTCCAAGGAGGAGGCCATTTAACAAATGCTGCTACACAGCTGCCCGGCATCACTGTAGAGGAAGCCGAAAACAGCCTTAAAGTGGTGTTGGATGAATACTTTGAAGGGGGAAAAGAATCATGAAAGTCATTTTTCTTAAAGATGTAAAAGGAAAAGGTAAAAAAGGTGAAGTGAAGAATGTTGCCGATGGGTATGCACATAACTTCCTGATCAAGCAAGGCCTTGCTGTAGAAGCAACAAACTCAAGCGTAAGCCAGTTGGAAGGCCAAAAAAACAAAGAAAAGAAGCAGGCGGCAGAAGAGCTGGCTGAAGCGAAAAAATTAAAAGAAACACTGGAAAACCTGACTGTTGAAATGAAAGCTAAATCCGGTGAAGGCGGGCGCTTGTTCGGTTCCATTACAAGCAAGCAGATCGCTGATGAACTGAAAAAAACCCATAAAATCAAAGTCGATAAGCGGAAAATCGAAATGAACGATGCCATCCGCTCATTGGGATACACCAATGTACCCGTAAAGCTTCACCCGGATGTAACGGCTACTTTAAAAGTACACGTTACAGAAGAAAACTAATATTGGAAATCGATTTTACCGAAAAACGTGTTAAAATAGAATAGACTTATATAAATGTGATCAGGTGGTTCTGCCGATCACATTTTTTCTATTGAAAAAAATCCTTCTCTCTGGAGGTTTACACTATATGAATGAAATATTATCCAATCATGTTCCACCGCAAAATATAGAAGCCGAGCAGGCTGTACTCGGTGCAATTTTCTTAGAACCGAGCACCCTTACCCAGGCATCCGAATCGCTGATACCTGAAGATTTCTACCGCAGTTCTCACCAAAAAATCTTCAATGTGATGCTGAATCTTGGAGACAAAGGGAAAGCTGTTGACTTGATCACGGTTACAGAAGAACTTTCTGCTATGAAGGAATTAGAGGATGTCGGCGGGGTTTCTTACTTGAGTGAGCTGGCAGGTTCTGTTCCGACTGCTGCCAATATCGAGTATTATGCCAAGATCGTCGAAGAAAAATCGCTGCTCAGAAGACTGATCCGAACAGCAACAACCATCGCTCAGGATGGATATGCCCGTGAAGACGAAGTCGATGCCCTGTTAAGTGAAGCCGAGAAAAATATCATGGAAGTCGCACAGCGTAAAAATGCCGGCGCTTTCCATGATATCAAGGATGTTCTAGTGAAAGCCTATGACAATATTGAGCTTCTTCACAATCGTACCGAAGATGTTACAGGCATCCCAACAGGGTTCGCCGACCTCGATGAAATGACAGCAGGATTCCAGCGAAATGACCTGATCATTGTAGCCGCCCGTCCTTCTGTTGGTAAGACGGCCTTTGCCCTTAATATTGCGCAAAACGTGGCAACCAAGACGGATGAGAACGTAGCGATCTTCAGTTTGGAGATGGGTGCCGAACAGCTGGTCATGCGTATGCTTTGTGCGGAAGGCAATATCAATGCCCAGAACCTGCGTACAGGATCCCTGACAGATGAAGATTGGCGCAAATTGACGATGGCAATGGGAAGCCTTTCAAATGCCGGAATCTATATTGATGATACACCTGGTATCAAAATCGGGGAGATTCGTTCCAAATGCCGCCGCCTTAAGCAGGAGCACGGTCTCGGAATGATCTTGATTGACTACTTGCAGCTCATTCAGGGAAGCGGCCGTTCAGGAGAAAACCGTCAGCAGGAAGTTTCGGAAATTTCCCGTGAACTAAAGGGGCTTGCGCGTGAATTGGAAGTTCCGGTCATCGCCCTTTCTCAGCTTTCCCGCGGAGTTGAGCAACGTCAGGACAAACGCCCAATGATGTCGGATATCCGTGAATCAGGAAGTATCGAGCAGGATGCCGATATCGTTGCCTTCTTATACCGTGATGATTACTATGATAAAGAATCAGAGAATAAGAATATCATAGAAATCATTATCGCCAAGCAGCGTAACGGCCCTGTTGGAACGGTATCTCTCGCGTTCGTCAAA
The DNA here is from genome assembly GCF_046237645.1 of Rossellomorea sedimentorum. Taxonomy (GTDB): domain Bacteria; phylum Bacillota; class Bacilli; order Bacillales; family Bacillaceae_B; genus Rossellomorea; species Rossellomorea sedimentorum. The sequence goes on along the minus strand of NZ_CP143546.1, from coordinate 4,177,789 downwards.
GAATATAATAAGTTCGTCAACCTGGAAAGAAGGTATGATGACGCAGGTGTTCCACCTGGTGCATAAAGAGTCGGGGAGTCATCCCTGACTCTTTTTCATACTCTCGCAGTTCTTCAGCTCGGCTTGATTAGGGGTGGTTTTATTTTCACCCTGTTACAGGGGCATGTTGTTGGGGGTAAATCTTAGAGGGAAACACCTAATTATGGGAGTGAGTTCGATTAAAAATAGGGTTTTTCTCGGTTAAACATCTGAATATAGGAGAGGTTTTGTTTTATTTTAGGGTGTTTCGGTCGTAAACACATGAATAAAAGAACTATTTTGTTGTATGGTAGGGTGTTTCTTGGTTAAACACCTGATTATGGAAGGGAATTCGATTTATAATAGGTTGTTTCTTAGATAAACACCTGACTATAGAAATCATTTCATTTTATAACGGTGGTTTCTCGTTCGAACACCAACCTCGGGTGCAGTCGAAGAATGCTTACGACCCGCCCCGCGGAGTCACACACCAGTTGCTGAAATCAGTATACTGCCTATCTGAATTCACGTTAATTTAAAAAAGAGGATTTAAAATATATAACAGTTCATAGATAACCTCTTTTCTTCACAAACTAATGAATGAACTAAGAAATATATTTTTTACGAACAAATAAAATATATTACATAATTAATGTTCGTGTTTTCGTTGACTTTAGTATCTTTGTACTGATAAAATAGTGATGTTTGATAAGAGAACGATTTAATTAACCCTAGCGGAGGTGCTCATTAATGTCTTCAGTAGTAGTTGTAGGAACACAATGGGGAGACGAGGGAAAAGGTAAGATTACTGATTTCCTTTCAGAAAATGCTGAGGTAATTGCAAGATATCAAGGCGGAAATAACGCAGGACATACAATCAAATTTGATGGTGAAACCTATAAACTGCATCTAATTCCATCCGGAATCTTCTATAAAGATAAAACATCTGTAATCGGGAACGGCATGGTTGTCGATCCTAAAGCACTAGTAAAAGAGTTAAAATATCTTCACGATCGCAGCATCACAACGGATAACCTGCGTATCAGCAACCGTGCCCATGTTATTCTTCCTTATCATTTGAAATTGGACGAAGTGGAAGAAGAGCGTAAAGGTGCCAATAAGATCGGTACAACCAAAAAAGGGATCGGCCCGGCTTATATGGATAAAGCGGCCCGTAACGGGATCCGAATTGCTGATTTACTGGATTACGAGTCTTTCAAAGAAAAGCTGACAAGAAACCTTGAGGAAAAGAATCGCTTATTAGAGCGTTTCTACGAGACAGAAGGCTTCACGCTTGAGGAAATTCTTGATGAATATTATGAATACGGCCAGCAAGTCAAACAGTATGTGTGCGATACATCTGTTGTCCTGAACGATGCACTTGATGAGGGGCGCCGTGTCCTGTTTGAAGGAGCTCAAGGTGTCATGCTGGACATTGACCAGGGAACATACCCATTCGTAACCTCTTCCAACCCTGTTGCAGGCGGTGTGACGATTGGGTCGGGTGTAGGCCCGACAAAGATCTCTCATGTCGTAGGTGTATCCAAAGCCTACACAACTCGTGTAGGAGACGGTCCTTTCCCTACAGAGTTGAACAATGAAATCGGCGATCAAATTCGCGAGGTCGGCCGTGAATACGGTACAACTACAGGACGTCCGCGCCGTGTCGGCTGGTTTGACAGCGTGGTGGTAAGGCATGCCCGCCGTGTGAGCGGAATGACAGATCTTTCCCTTAATTCCATTGATGTACTTACAGGGATTGAAAACTTGAAGATCTGTACGGCTTATAAATATAAAGGTGAAGTGATCAATGAGTTCCCAGCCAACCTGAATATCCTTGCCGAGTGCGAACCTGTATATGAAGAGCTTCCTGGCTGGACAGAAGACATTACAGGCTGCAAAACATTAAGTGATCTGCCAGAGAATGCCCGTCACTACCTTGAGCGCGTTTCCCAGCTGACAGGAATCCCATTGTCTATATTCTCAGTAGGCCCTGACCGCTCGCAAACAAATATCGTCAGAAGCGTGTGGAGCTAATAATACTAAAAAAAAGCTTGAGGACTTTCCTCAAGCTTTTCCTGTGTTTATAGGATTCCTTAGACCACAAAGCTGTCTAGGGCTTCCATAGAGCTTTATTGCTGTTGCCTGATTAAATCCTGGAAGACTTGATCATCACAAATTATGTATAATGTATCATCCTTATCAAGCCTTTTATCCGCTGCGTTACTGAAATCCATGTCTTCATTGACTGCAATCAGGACGGCCCCTCTATCGAATAAAAATTGTGAAGCATCCTTATAAGATTTCCAATCTGCCAACGGCTTGAATTCATGAATATTTTTTCCGAATTTCTTGCTCAAAAGCTGCCTGAATAATCCGGTTGTCCCGGGCTGAAGTGTTGCTTTTGCCATTAACAGTGACACAGAATCATTAGAAAGCACAAAATCATCTACATCAATATGATTAAATAAGGGAATATTCTTTTCTTCCATAACCTCAACAACCGAATGAATATTAGCCTTGTGCTTCTTGGAAAGCGCCTCTACGGCAGAAGCAATCAATAATGACTTTCCATCCGCCAGCACAGGTTGAGTTATGGACATATCAGAAAAAATGGCCACTCGATCGGCTTCCGTAATATTCGCCTTCATTAACGTTTCCTCGTTGGACGGATCTCCGCTTACAAAGTGCACCTGTTCATGAGAAAAGGGGGTTGAATTCAATTGATCGACCAAGACGATTTCTTTATCCGTCCGATTGGCCAGCACTTCTTTTATGGCTCTTTCCGTTCTTGTTGACCATCCGATGTAAATAAAGTGACCTTTATTCTTATACATAAGTTTTCCCTCCCTTTTAAGTGTATGATAGGTTGCCAGAACATCCATGATTTTGCTGATTAACAACCCGAGAATACCAATACCGAAGATGAAAAGAAATACTCCCAGTATCCGTCCTTCTGTAGTCACTGGAAAATAATCGCCATACCCCACGGTCGTAAGAGTGGTCATCGTCCACCAAAAGCCTTCAAAAAGAGTTGGGAATGTTTCAGGCTCCAGAAAATGAATTGAAAATGTACCCAGCAACACAATGGCTACTGAAAGCATTAAGATTACACTGAAATCCATTTTGGATATCTTCTTCCATAATCTTAAGAAAATGGTCAATCATCACACCTCCTGCTTTTTTCTTCCATCTTATCATGAATCAGCAATATCACTCAGGGTTTTGAGGAGAATTCTTAAAATGAAGGGGTAAAATCAGGGAGGTGAACTACATAATTCATTCTGTTTAGACATAATTCATCATTTTCGACATTATTTTTAAAAAAGATATTGCCTAAATCTTATTCCCTATGATAATATTAACTTCGTTGCTCCTAGCAAAACGGCCCATTGGTCAAGCGGTTAAGACACCGCCCTTTCACGGCGGTAACACGGGTTCGAATCCCGTATGGGTCATATAGTTTTTTTCGCGCCAGCGAAAATAAACTTCCTTAAAGTTGCGAAGCGAAGCGGAGTAAAATAAACTTCTTTAATGTCGCACAGCACTGAATTATTCTTTGCGAAAGCATTAATGGTTTTATAAAAGACAAACAATTTCTGCTCCTTATATTAAGGATGAATATTTTGCTTGTCAGCTATTTAAGGTTGAATATTTTGACAAGTTAATACTGCTCCTTACATTAAGGATAGATATTTTGACTACGTCAAAAATCTTTGGTCCGGTAGTTCAGTTGGTTAGAATGCCTGCCTGTCACGCAGGAGGTCGCGGGTTCGAGTCCCGTCCGGACCGCCATTTACATATTATTAGGTTTCACACCTGGATATAAGTCCAAACTAAGAGGGTTTTGCTAGAGTAAGCCTAAGCGTACAGCTCGAGCTTCACCTTGAATGAGCTCCCTGAGAGCTGGACGATAAATTCCCATCTTAACTTTCCTTTAGGAAATATACTACTAAGGCTCAGTAGCTCAGTTGGTAGAGCAATGGACTGAAAATCCATGTGTCGGCGGTTCGATTCCGTCCTGAGCCATCAACTAAAAAGCATTGCGACGACATGACTCTCGCAATGCTTTTTTATTTTCCTATGACAAACTGCCCCTTCAAATGGATCTATCCTTCATTCTCTGAAAAGCTGAAGAATAGCACATTGAAAAGGCAGAATTTGTAACTTATTATACAATTATGTTACATTATGAAAACGTTTCTCTCTAATTAACAGAATTATGGTAGATTAGTAAAGTATAATTTTAAATTAAACATATTTTTTAGGTAAAAGAGACTAATATATTTATTGTTTACCGGTTTCTTTGTCTTTAGCTAGGAGGAAAGACCAATGACTTGGAGAACTACCAATCATTCATCTAAAGAAGAAAGTCCAAATAAATTCATACATAAATCAATTAAACTTTTTAAAAGAGCGGCAATGACAACCATTGCACTGTCTGCGATTACGTTTGGCTCAGCCTATGCAAACGGTGATTCTGAATTAAAAACGATCTACCATGTCTATATGGGCACAGAATATTATGGTTCTGTGACGGATAAAGCAGCTGTTGAAAAAGCAGTTCAAAGCAAGCTCCATGCTGAAGAAACAAAATATGAATCCATTGAATTGGAACTTGCCGAAAATATTTCTTTTATCCCTGAACAGGTTTTCAGGGCAACTGCAAAAAATGAGTCAGTGATTGAACAATTGACTGAATCAGTGGAAGCAAAAGCAGCAGCTGCTTCTATCTCTTTTGGAGATGAACCGGCCGTATTAGTGAAAGATCAGCAAGAAGCTGAGTTGACACTGAAAAAGCTTAAACTCCGATTTGTAACAGAGGAAGAACTGAAAGAGCTGGAAGAAGGAACTCCGGATTCCAATGAAGATACGAAATTGATCTCAGTAAAACTTTCTGAAGAGGCAAAGATTGAAGAAACTAAAGCAGCCCCAGGAGAAATTCTTACTGCCGATCAAGCGGTAGATTTTCTATTGAAGGGTACCCTTGAAGAGAAGAAGTATTTAGTTCAAGAGGGTGACGTGTTGGGAAGTATTGCTCAAAAACATGACCTTACTTCAGGAAAGTTACTCGAGCTTAATCCTGGGCTGAAAGAAGACAGCCTGCTTCAAATCGATCAGGAAATCAATGTAACAGTTTATAAACCGCTTGTGCATGTAACAGTGGAAAGAGAGCAGTCTGCTGTAGAAACAATTGCATATGAAAAAGAAGTAATTGAAGACTCTTCCATGAACAAGGGTGACATGAGAGTTAAACAAGAAGGTCAAGATGGGGAAAAGGCCGTCATTTACCTGACAAAAGAAGAAAATGGAGTTCAGGTTAACCGTACAGTGAAAGAAGAAAACGTTACGAAAGAACCAGTTAAATATATCGTGATCAAAGGTACAAAAGTAACTCCTTCAAGGGGATCAGGAAGTTTTGTATGGCCGACTAACGGTGGATACGTATCCTCCAAAGTGGGACAGCGCTGGGGCAGAATGCATAAAGGCATTGATATTGCCCGTCCAAACAACCTGACAATCAAAGCCATCGATAATGGAACCGTAGTTTCCGCAGGATGGGATTCAGGCGGATATGGAAATAAAGTCATCATTGACCATAATAACGGATATCGTTCTGTATATGCCCATCTCAGCAGCATCAGTGTTTCCGCAGGACAAACTGTAGCAGCGGGCTCTTCTATTGGAAAGATGGGTGAAACCGGACAATCGACAGGTGTACACCTTCACTTGGAAGTATACAAAAATGGCACGTTGGTTAATCCTTTAAGTCTATATTAATTTGCGTATCAAAATGATAATTTCATGCCTCTGGCCAGCCGGCTCAGAGGCTTTTCTTTATATTCCCCGGGAGATAAAGTCTATAAACCTATTGTTAGGGAAAGATTACAATATGAAGACATTACCACTCTTATTTGGTATAAAAGGTGAATTAAAGCCAATTAAATGATAAATTAGAATCAACCCGGTAAGTTGTTTACCAGGCAGATTTTGCACAACATATTTATAACTAAGAAACACGTTCATTTAAAATACAGATATTCAGAATAAAGGAGACTTGGGACTATGGATAAGAAGATACTTGTCGTTGACGATGAAAAACCGATTGCAGACATTTTGCAGTTCAACTTGAAAAAAGAGGGTTATGAGGTTCATTGTGCCTATGATGGTGACGAAGCTGTCAAAATGGCTGAAGAAATAAAGCCTGACTTAGTGCTGCTTGATATCATGCTTCCCAACCGCGATGGGATGGAAGTGTGCCGAGAAATCAGAAAGAAATATGAAATGCCCATTATTATGCTGACAGCCAAAGACTCGGAAATTGATAAAGTACTCGGTCTTGAATTGGGTGCTGATGACTATGTAACGAAACCGTTTAGTACGCGGGAATTGATTGCCCGTGTGAAGGCAAATCTGCGCAGACACCAGCACGGTGCTGCGCAACAGGCAGAACAGGAAGGCAGCAATGAGATTGCTGTTGGTTCATTGGTTATCCATCCGGATGCTTATATAGTATCAAAGAGGGGAGAGACCATTGAGCTTACACACCGTGAATTCGAGCTGCTTCATTATCTTGCCAAGCATATTGGACAAGTCATGACACGTGAACATCTATTGCAAACCGTTTGGGGTTATGACTATTACGGTGATGTACGAACAGTCGATGTAACGGTTAGACGCCTGCGTGAAAAAATTGAAGATAATCCAAGCCATCCAAATTGGATTGTGACAAGAAGAGGAGTCGGCTATTATCTCCGAAATCCGGAACAGGAGTAAGTAGATGAAGAAAGTTGGCATCACCCGCTCGATACATTTAAAGTTCGTCTTGATTTATGTCCTGCTTATCCTTCTGGCCATGCAAATCATCAGTGTCTATTTTGTCCGGGAGCTGGAAGATAAGCTGATTACGAATTTCACCAGTAATATTGAAGAAAATGTGAGTTTCTTAAAATACAATATTAAAGAAGAAATGCTCAAGGAAAGAACGGACAAAGACCTGAAGCTGGAGGCGGATATTGACCGGATTCTCCAAGACTTTAAAGGCTCCGATGTTTTAGAAGTCAGGGTCATCGACAGTAAATCCCGAATCCTTGGTTCTTCCAGAGATGATAATCTTGATGCCGTTGGACAGCGTGCAACGGACACCATGGTAAAAAGGGTTTTGGTAACGGGAAAGGAAATAGATGAAGCCTATATCGATAATGAAACGGGGAATCGCATATGGGTCTATACATCACCGATCATTAATGTAAAAGGTGAAATCCTGGGTGCCATCTACCTCATTTCAAAAATAGAAAATGTGTATCAGCAACTGGAAGAGATTAATGAAATCTTTTCTACTGGAACAGTCATTGCTCTCGCTATTACCGCCATCCTCGGTGTTCTGTTGGGGCAGACGGTAACAAGGCCGATTTCCGATATGAGGAAACAAGCCCTTGCCATGGCGAAAGGGAACTTCTCCAGAAAAGTTAAGGTATATGGTTATGATGAAATTGGCCAGCTTGCGATCACGTTTAACAACTTGACTAAAAGGCTGCAGGAAGCCCAGGCTACGACGGAGGGTGAAAGAAGAAAACTTTCATCCGTCCTTTCTTATATGACGGATGGTGTAATTGCGACTGATCGTAAAGGGAGAGTTATCTTGATTAATGACCCTGCAGCCAAAATGCTTAATGTTTCACGTGAAACAGTGCTTTCCCAGCCACTTGTTTCCCTTTTGGGGCTGGATGAGAATTATACATTCGAAGATCTGTCTAATGAGCAGGACTCCATCATCTTGGATTATAGTACAAAGGAACAGCCATATATTTTACGAGCTAATTTCTCCGTTATTCAGAAAGAAACCGGCTTTGTAAATGGAATTATCACCGTCCTCCATGATATTACGGAGCAGGAAAAGATTGATATGGAACGAAGGGATTTTGTTTCGAATGTTTCTCATGAGTTGAGAACTCCTTTAACGACAATGAGGAGTTACTTAGAAGCATTGGCAGATGGGGCATGGCAGGATGAAGAGATCGCCCCGCGTTTTCTTGATGTTACCCAGAATGAAACGGAACGCATGATCCGCCTTGTCAATGATTTGCTGCAACTGTCAAAGATGGACAGCAAAGATTATCGTTTTAATAAAGAATGGATTGAGTTTGTCGGCTTTTTCCACCAGATTATCGACCGCTTTGAAATGTCCAAAAACCAAAACGTTACATTTAAGCGGCAGCTTCCTGAACAAGCTCTGTTTGTCGACATTGATAAAGATAAGCTGACGCAGGTACTGGATAATATTATTTCCAATGCCTTGAAATACTCGCCGGAGGGTGGGTTGATTACATTCAAGGTGAAAGAAGAAGAAGAAATGATCATCATCAGTGTATCCGATCAGGGACTTGGCATTCCCCAGGATAATCTTACAAAGATTTTTGAACGTTTTTATCGGGTGGATAAAGCACGTTCAAGACAAATGGGCGGTACCGGACTGGGACTGGCTATTGCAAAAGAGATGATTTCAGCCCATGGCGGCAATATTTGGGCGGAAAGTAAGGAAGGCAAGGGGACAACCATTTCATTTTCTCTTCCTTACGACAGCACTCAAGAGGATGAATGGCTATGAGATATGAACAAATCAAATCAATAATCCTGACAACCCTTGTGGTTTCCAGCATCTTTTTAACATGGAATTTATGGACCTACCAGCCATACTTGGAGCCGATTGAAGAGAGCAGCATTGCGGAAGATGTTATTATCAATTCTCAAAAGGAATTGCGGGACGTCATCCTTCCTTTTAAGCTGCTTTATCATCGAAACGATAAGACGTATGGTACACAACGGAAATTTGAGATTCAAAGCATGATGGAACAGATGTCGTCGTGGAATATCTATGGATTGACGGATATTTCAAGGATGCTTACAGATGCCGAATTCAAGGATTTGGTTCACGGAGAAGACAGAGTTGAAATTATTTTCCCTGATCTCATAACCTTTAATGTGTATAAGAACATTCTAATGATCAAAGATACAGACATGCCTGAAGAAGCTTTCGACCGTATTGTGGTGACGACCGAGGAAGAATCTGCAGATTATGCAAAGGTATATTTTATTTCATATTCCAATCAGCAGGTATATGAAAGTCGAATTGATAATTCTTCTATGGCTGTTTTTAAAGATCAGTTCATGTCGAAATCTATTCAGCATCCGGAATACTTCGCCTATGATCCAACAGAGCGCAGAAGAATTTATTTGCCGGAAAATGAGCTGAAGATGAATAGATATGAGTACGTGACGGCTACGGAATCAATCGAAGAATTCGTAAATGCCCTGTTCAGTGAGCCATCTCTGGTGAGCCACGAATATACCAATATAGGGGAAGAATTTAACGATGATTCCAGTTTAATGAGGGTGAATGTGAACAATAAGACCTTTACATTTGTGAATATTGAGGAAGAATCAGGGATTGAAGGAGAAGCAAGTATAACGAACCTGATTACTCAGGCGAGCGCCTTTATCAATGATCATGGCGGCTGGCCGGAGGAGGTCACCTCCTACCAATATTTCAGTGTAAGCAAACCGCAGCAGCTCATTCACTATCGAATGTTTGTCCATGACCTCCCTGTTTTTAATGAAAGCGGGATGACTGAATACTCAGTCGTGCTTGGAAAGTTGAATATTTTCAAATACTCCCGGCCTTTCACCAATTTGGAAGGCATGACGAAAGATACGAGCAGTGCGACACTGCCATCTGGAAGGGTTGTGCTTGAGCGGCTTCTGGAAGAGAATATCAACCCTGAACAAATTGAAGATATTATCCCCGGCTTCAAACTTACCAATGGTGTTTCAAGCTTTGTAATTCTGGAGCCGGCCTGGTACTACAAGTATGCAGGATCCTGGATCAGAGTGCAGCCAGAGGATGTTGGGAGGGGTCAGATTGGATTGGAGTAAAACGAAGACGATTTTTATCATTGTCTTTCTGATTTTGGATATTTTCCTGTTAACCCTCTTCATAAACAAGTATAATGAAAGTCAGTACGATTTCCTTGGTGAAGCCAAGCTGGAAGATTCTCTTAAGCTTGAAAATATAGAATATGAGCTGCCTCTTTCAAAAGAGCCTGAGAAACAGCCCTATTTGAATGCCATAACCAAATCATTCACCGAAGAAGAGATCAAAGAGCTGAAGGACCAATCTGTTGAAGTCATTGATTCTACAATGATCACCTCAAAGCTTGGGGAAATCGATTATGTTTTAAGTGAAAACTTTAAGCCTGAAGAGCTTAATGATTTTATAAGCAAGAATGTCCTGCATGGAGACAAGTATTCCTATTGGGGGATAGATGAAAATCAGCAGCGGGTCGTTTACTATCAGACCTATAAAGATAAACCGCTTTTTAATAATATCAATGGCCAGCTGGTGATCTACTTTAATGATGACCGCAAAATTGTCTCCTATACCCAGACATTGCTGACGGATTTTGAAGAATTTACGGATACGAAGTCGGTCATCACTCCTATCCAGGCTGTGGAAACCCTTTACAGCAAAGAAAAGCTGCTGCCGGATAGTAAGTTGGGAACGCCGGCAATAGGATTCTACACGCTGGTTCCGGAAGCGGAAAGACAAGTAATGGCACCGGCCTGGCATTTCACGATAACCAAAGATGGGGTATCAGACCATCTCTTTGTAAATGCCTTTGAAGGAAATATCATCGAGTTTAGCAACACAGAAAAAGAAATACTGGAGTGAGAGAAATGGCTATGAATTTTAGTGTACTTGCCAGCGGCAGTACGGGGAATGCCATTTATGTCGAAACGGACCAGAACTCATTCCTCGTGGATGCTGGCCTGAGCGGAAAGCAAATGGAAGCATTGTTTCAAAAGATTGACCGGAAAATAAAAGATTTAAGCGGGATTCTTGTGACGCATGAGCACAGTGACCATATAAAGGGTATTGGAATTCTCGCCAGAAAATATAACTTGCCTGTCTATGCCAACGAAAAAACATGGAAAGCCATGGATCCGTTGATCGGGAAGGTACCGATTGAACAAAAGTTTGAATTTGGCATGGAAAAAGTCCAATCCTTTGGTTCGCTTGATATCGAATCTTTTGGGGTTTCCCATGATGCGGCCGAGCCGATGTTCTATACCTTTCATCATGAAGGTAGAAAATTGGTGCTGGTGACGGATACAGGGTATGTCAGTGACCGTATGAAGGGGATCATCTCAAATGCAAACACGTATGTATTTGAAAGTAATCATGATGTGGACATGCTCAGGATGTGCCGTTATCCATGGAGCATCAAACGCCGTATCCTCAGTGATGTAGGACATGTCTCCAATGAAGATGCAGCCATTGCGATGAGCGAAGTGTTTGGCGATCAGACTAAAAGCATTTACCTTGCTCATTTGAGTAAAGATAATAATATGAAAGACCTTGCCCGGATGAGTGTTACTCAGACGCTGGAGTCCAAAGGGATTATTGTTGGCGAGCAATTCGACTTGCTGGATACCGACCCGAAAATCCCGACAGAGCTTGTAGCGGTTTGATGATGTTTGCTCCAGGGGGATTAGGGAATTAAAAGATGAAAGCATTAATGCTTTCATCTTTTTTTATGGCTCTTTTCTACAACTTTGTTGCTAGTCCCTGTGAAATACAAGACAAATAGCCATATTTCACAGGAATTATCCTGGTAAACAAGAAAGCAAAGAGCTATTCACCCTTTCAGTTAGATAAGCCCTTGTACCCGAGGGAGAAATCCGGTCCTCTGAATTTTTCCGAAAGCAACATGATACGAATACAGCGTTTTTTTATGGATTTTTATACAGCCTCCAAGTGGATAAATCTGAGAAAATTTTATAAAATGAAAGCGAAAATCCATTTTACCTGACTATATTTTTGACTATGTAGGAAAATATAAAAGATGTATAGGAAAGGGTGTATCAGTAGATGGGCTATTACGATCAAGATTATGACAATACAAGGTCAAAGCAAAAAGGCAACCGCGGGGGCTACTTCCTCGCAAGCCTCATAGGCATTATCCTGGGGGCCATCCTCGTGATTGTTGCACTGCCGCAACTGGATGATTGGGGTGTACTTCCCTATGATCCCGGCAGCAATCTCGCGGAAACAGATGAAGCCTACCATAATGGGAAGAATGGTGCAACGAGGAACCTGTCTGTTAATGTAACCAGTGACGTTACCGCTGCTGTTGAGAAAGCTGAAGATGCGGTGGTCGGAATAAGCAACATCCGCTCACAAAGCTTTTGGGAACAAACGGGGCAGGAAGCTGGAACGGGATCAGGAGTCATCTATAAGAAGGCTGGCGGGAAGGCGTACATAGTCACGAACTTTCATGTTATTCAAGGAGCTGACCAGCTGGAAGTGACCTTATCTGATGGCACGAAGGTTCCTGCCCAGTTACGCGGCGGAGATGTCTGGACGGACCTTGCTGTTTTGGAAGTTGATGGCGCTGAAATCGAAGCAATCGCTGAGTTTGGCAATTCTGATGAACTAAAGACTGGTGAACCTGTTTTGGCTATAGGGAACCCGCTTGGTCTTGCTTTTTCCGGTTCGGTTACACAAGGCATCATCTCTGGTCTTGAAAGGACCATACCGGTGGATGTGAACCAGGATGGAATGGAAGACTGGCAGGCTGAAGTCATTCAGACGGATGCGGCCATCAACCCTGGTAACAGCGGAGGAGCCCTTGTGAATATAGCAGGACAGTTGATTGGAATCAACTCCATGAAAATCGCGCAGGAAGCGGTAGAAGGAATTGGCCTGGCTATCCCTATCAATGCCGCACAGCCGATTATTGAGGACCTCGAAGAATTCGGAGAAGTGAAACGTCCGGCTATGGGGGTCTCTCTGGAAAATGTGAACCAAATAACAGCCTACCACCAGCAGGAAACACTCAAGCTTCCAGAGGACGTTAAAGATGGAGTCATGGTCCGGCAAGTTGTGCCCAACTCCCCGGCTGCCCAGGCAGGACTTCAGGAACTTGATGTTATCGTCGAGCTTGACGGAGAAAAGATTTCAGACATCATATCGTTAAGGAAACACCTTTATAATGAAAAAGATGTCGGTGATCAAATGACAGTGACGATCTACAGGAACGGTGAGCTCCAAGAAGTCACGATGAAGCTGACAGATGAATCTCGACTATAATGTGGATAACTTAGAAAGCAGAGAAGTGCCCAGCACTTTCCTGCTTTCTTTTTTAATGATATGATGGCTTGTGGATAAATTAAATAGTAAATAATACTGTTTAGAGTGGAGGTAAAAACTATGATCTATTGCTGTAAAGAGCACGTAGAGCTTGCGATGGACGTCATCGTGGATGAATATGAAGTTGCTCCAAAATTAGAACAATTAACTGATGATCAGAAGTTATCCACAACTTGTGAATATTGTACTGAGACAGCGGAATATATTGTGGCGAACTAATATTCCCATACGACATGTGGATGTATCCTGTTGATATGTGGATAACTTCTGTGGATAGTTTGTTCGTAATTTGTTTGTAAAGCGAGTGTGGATTGTGAATATCTCAATTGTGACAGTTGGAAAATTAAAAGAGAAATATCTCAAACAGGGAATCGATGAATATTTAAAACGTTTGAGTGCATACGCCAAGGTGGAAATTATTGAAGTTTCCGATGAAAAAGCACCTGAAGAATTAAGTGTAATAGAAATGGCCCAGGTCAAAGGAAAAGAAGGCGAACGGATTCTCAGCAAGATCTCGCCTGATGCCCATGTCATCGCTCTGGCCATTGAAGGAAAAATGAAAACCTCCGAAGATTTAGCAGATAATCTGGATAAATTGGCTACATACGGAAAAAGCAAAGTGAGCTTTGTTATTGGAGGATCACTCGGATTGAGTGACGAGGTCATGAAGCGGGCAAATGAAACTCTTTCTTTCTCCAAGATGACTTTCCCCCATCAGTTGATGCGGCTCATTCTGGTGGAGCAGGTTTACCGGGCTTTCCGAATAAATCGTAATGAACCATACCACAAATAGTGGTAAACAATGGAGTTAACCTATATAAAATAATCATTAAGGTGAATTGTAAAAGTAGTTATAGAAGGGATACTGTTTATTAACAGTATCCTTATTTTTTGTCAATGAAGCACATTCACTTATATTGTAGTAGAATGAATCAGTATGTAGGTGTAAAATGCTTAAAGTGTTAACATTCTAATAATAGAAGGCTTTTTTAATGCTTTGTTGCTCTACAACCTACTTTATCTGAAGCTAAGCTCACTTGTAACGATAAATTCCGTATATATCGTTTAGAAAAGAGCAGCTGTCTGTCTAGTTGTAAAGCAGATGAAGTTAAACTAGGCAACAATATATACGAAAAGAGCTTAATTGAAAAAGGATAGTTCAATTTAATTTATGGAGGCAGATTAATGATAAAAATCATGGCTGATTCAACATGTGATTTATCTGATGAAGTACTGAAAATGTACGATATCAGCTTGGCACCTCTAACCATAAATATAGAGGGAAAAATATATAGAGACAGGGTAGATATCCAGCCAGATGAATTTTATGGAATGATGGAAGCTTTGCCAGATTTTCCGACCACAGGTATGCCAAGCCCAGCGGAATACTTGAAAATAATAAAACAGGCTGTTGAGGCTGGAATTAAGGAAGTATTATGTATATGCATGTCTAGTGGTACAAGCGGTTCATATCAATCAGCTATGATAGCGAAAGATTATTTCTTCGAGGAAAGTCCGGAATCTAACGTTAAGATACATGTAGTTGATTCAAAATGTATGAGTCATGGAAGCGGTTGGCTTATTATGAAAAGTGCGATGATGAGGGAAGAGGGAGCATCGTTTGAAGAAATAGTGGCTTTTAATGAAAAGTATAAGAGAAAGATAAAGCATTTCCTATCCGTGGATGATTTAGATCATTTGATAAAGAGTGGCAGGCTTACTAATGCAAGTGCCTTAATAGGGAAAATCTTAATGCTTAAGCCAATTATGACTATGAAGGATGGAAAAGGGGCCATAGTTGGAAAGGAAAGAGGCTTAAAGAGGGTACTTAACCATTACACGCAGGAGTTTATGAAAAGAAATGACCAAGAGTTGACGGACTTTATCATAGTTGGTTATACATCAGATATTAAAGTTGCCGAAAATCTTAAAGCTAAACTTCAAACAGAAACTGATTTCTCTGGAGACATTTATATTATGCAAATGGGAGTATCGGTTGGGACCCATGTGGGCTTAGGTGCTATTTCAATGTTTTTTGTAGAAAAGTGAGGGAAGATCAAATAATTTTCACTCTTAAAGACGTTACTAGCCAATCCTTAATCAAGTAGAAACAAAAGCCTTTCCGTTATTATGGAGAGGCTTTTGTTGAGATTATTTATCAAAAACTAAGTACTATCATTGATTATGCCTTTTTACAAATTGACCTATTAACTTATTTAGTTCATTTGCTGCTTTTGTTGGTATCCTGTGGTCTACATTTTCAATAAAAACCAATTCATTATCCGGTAATTTATCATGTAATAAATTGGCATAAGAATGAAATTGCTTATCCTTTTGACCATAGATCAAGAGTGTTGGCAGATTTATATTTCCTAGACGACTTGTGCAATTATAGTGCAGACTATAAG
This sequence comes from Rossellomorea sedimentorum, assembly GCF_046237645.1. Lineage (GTDB taxonomy): Bacteria > Bacillota > Bacilli > Bacillales > Bacillaceae_B > Rossellomorea > Rossellomorea sedimentorum. The sequence goes on along the minus strand of NZ_CP143546.1, from coordinate 4,162,153 downwards.
TGTAATACTGCTCAATGTTTCTATAATCTCCTTGTTTGGCATCACTAAACATCTTTTTGAACAACTTGTTGTTATTAGAGTTTTTCCTTGAAATAGACCAAGATAGAAGCGAAACCAAACCAGCCTTAGCTAGTTTAACTCCTAAAGAAATTCTACTTTTTAGGAGTGTATCATTAACTTCGGACATTCCACTTATAATCACACCACCTAAAGAACGATGTGAAGCAGTTAATAAGAATTCCAACACAATGGAACCTCCAGTAGAATAACCGCAAACATAAGCTTTGTTAATGTCGAGATGATCAAGTAACCGAATAATATCACTTACGATAAGAGGATATGTTATAGGTGTACTTGAATATGAACTTTTTCCGTGACCTCTTATATCAAAAACAATTACTTTAAAATGTTGGGATAACCCTTCGAGTTGGTACTGAAAGTTCACAGAAGTTAAAGTAGGAGGGTGTATAAAGACAAGAGGAACACCTTCCCCTCTAACTGAATAATTGATATAAGTCCCATCTATTTCTAACATTCTTACTATCACCTCAAATTGGAAATCATCTGTAGAATGAGCTGCGACATCATGAGATAGTTGATTTCCGCTCCAGGTGTGCGAGCGACTCCGCGGGGCGGGCGGTGAACTAAAAAGCGGAAGCGGCCGTTCAGCGACGTACAGATTTTAGGGCTCTCGCATGAGATAAAGGAAACACGGCAAGCGGAGCGAGCCGATGTTGACTTATCGCAAGGAGAGTGACCGAAATCTGCTAGTCGCTGGCCGCTGGAGCTGGATTGGCCTCCTCGGCTGCGCCTGTATAAAAAGTGGAAGCGCCCCGTTCAGCCCCGACAGGCAAATGTTCCTCAGCGAAAAAAAGGGGATCTTTCCTTTTATTCGCTGAGGGTTATTTGACCCCGAGGGGCTGGGCGTTGCAATTGGATTGGGGGTCTCACCTGTCCCGCTAGTCCCGCAGGAGATCGCACACCTTTCGCTCCAATCAATCATTCTTAAAAATAAATATCCAGAGAATTAGTCTAATCAGTCTAAAAAGCAACCCTTTTGTTTTGATATATAGCTTACTGATTGTCAATTTGAAGATTAGATGTTTTCTTTGTTCAAGAATTCCAACAAGTATGGGTAGCAGAAAGAAGAGATGGTTACTTATATTCGTTTTCTTTAACATTAATCCCAATAGCAACCATATCTACGAAAAGAGCTTAATCTACAGAAAAACTATTTATCATCCATATTAAAAACGCGACTTTCTAAAACCTCACTCACTCTTCTTCTTTTTCTTTTGCTCAACCTCCCCAATCGTTGTCCCGCTTAAAATCTGAAACAGCGTGCTTTTCGGTTCGTAAATTTGTTGTGAAGGCCATATGCTATGGTGTCCAGAAAATAGGTAACTAATGATACACGCCACAAAAAAGAATTCTACTCCAACTCCATTAAACATCTCTAATGCAAGCAGGAAAGCAGAAAGCGGGACGTTGGCACCGGCACAAAAGGTGGCGATTAACCCTAGGGCTGCCAGAAATGACAAGGGTAAATCAATAATCGATTGTAAAGCATTCCCTAAGGTTGCGCCCATAAAAAATAAGGGGATCGCTTCACCGCCAACGAATCCTGACCCGATGGTTACCGCAGTGAATAATAGTTTGGCGAGAAAGGCAAAAGGAGGTACCTCTTCGTAAAAGGATTGTTCCAGCATTTCCAATCCGCGTCCATTGTAATCTTGGGAGCCGACCATTAACGTTAAGAGCACTATGACAATGCCTCCAAAAAATGCTCGCTTCATATGGTTTTTCTTAAAGGTTTTTTCGGTGAAACGTTGAATACCGTGTCTTAGTTGACAATAAGCAATACTTAGCAAACCAAAAAGAATAGAAACGAAGATAACTTTTCCGAAATCAAGAAAAGTGAAGTCAGGTACAGCAAGTATTTTTAATTCATCATGTTTAAATTGCCAAATTGCAGTGGTTGTGTAGTGGGCGGCAAAACTTGCTGTAACGCAAGGAATTAGTGCTTGAAACTTTATCTTTCCTAATGCTGCCATTTCCATTCCGAATATAGCCCCTGTAATAGGAGCTCCGAATGCAGAACCAAAGCCTGCACTAACGCCGCTCATGATGAATAGGTTTTTATTTAACACGCTTACTTTAAATAACTTGTTACTTACCTCGGCTATACTGCTCCCCATTTGAATAGCGGCCCCTTCCCTCCCAGTGGAGCCGCCAAAAAGGACTGTAATGAATGTTCCAAGGTAGACGATAGGACCCATTCGCTTCAGAACATTTTTTTTGCCATTGATGGTTTCGATCACTAAGTTGTTTTCTAGCGCCGTGTCATTAAGGGTGTTCCGATAAACAGCCTTTCCGTACTTCATATATATGTATCCAATAAAGATTCCCCCAAGCGGAAGCAGGGAGATTAACCATCCATTTTTCTCCCGGGTTTCTCCCAGAAAATCATTGGCTGTAAGCAGGAGTGCAGTGGCTGACCCTACAGCTAGTCCAATTAAGCTTCCTAATAGAACCCATAAACTAACAACGAGGAACACAGATTTACCTTTTAACCGATTCATGGGAGTCTCCTTTTTAAATAAGAGTTTAATAAAGGAAAAGCAGCAAAAAAAATGATTAGTAACGAACTTTGTAGTGCACTAAATAAACACCAATGGTTTAAAATAAGGAACATATTTATTATTATTTGGTAAAGGGCACAATTTCATTATGCTTTTTCTAAATTAGCTGGTTAAAATTCTGGCTTCAATACGGAATGGGAACACTTAATGAACTTGCTGTGCATACAAATAGGAGGCCAAGGGTAAACCTCATATAAAAAAGGGTGACAGCCATGGCTTTCGATTATGATTTAGACTTTGATAATATAAATTTCCGCAAGAATCCTGAGCTGTATAGGGTTGGCAGGGGTGAACAGGGTGTGCTGCTGGTGGAGCCTTATAAAAGTGAGATCCTGCAGCATTGGCGATTCAAGACCCCGGATATTGCCAAGGAGTCATCCGATAAAATTTATCAGATGTTCCTCGATTACAAAGAGAAAGAAGATTTTGTTGGAATGGACATGGCAAGGAAGTTCCTGCAAATGGGATATACACGAGCCCGCAGATACACGAATTACAAGGGCGGGAAGAAATATGACGAGGATGGCAATGTAAACGAAAGAGAGATTGATCCGGTGAAGGCGGAATCAGCAGCCATCTTCGAGGATAAATGGAAACTTGCGCGAGAGGATAAGGGTTATCTGAAGCGAAAAAAAGAACATCAGAAGAAATACGGGTGAAGGTATGAGCGCGGCCTTCAACGTTTGCTATCAGTCTAGTGAGAACAGGTTGAAATTTTGTAAAGTTGCAACCACATTATATGTAATCATTCTTTCCAGGATATCTATTTAATACAAGAGCCCTATCCCCAATTTAAGCGGATAGGGCTTTTATATTATTAAAACTACCTTTAAAATATATTTGTTGTTAGTTAATAAAAACATGTTTTAGTAGAGGGAGAAGGCTATGAAGATATCAAGAATAATATTGTATGGTTTTGTAGTAATGAATATTTTAGGATTGCTTTATTGGATTATCACTATGTTGGTAGACGTATTTAATTAAGAACAGATTTAAGAGTTATTGAATAATCTTTCTTTCTTTGAGTTTAATGAAAAAGATGTTTCTATATTTTTAATATTTAAGGTGGATGGATTAATCCTATTAAAATACTTATCAAGACTAAAGTAGTAACTTGTTTTTCTAAAGATAATCAATAAAAATCCATTTGTATAAAGGATAAGACTTATTAAATTCATGTTTCCCGATAAGATAAAGTTAATGTGCATAAAAAGACAAACAAGGATAGAAGGTATGGTAAATAAACCGGCAATAAGAAACAGGCCTAGGATAATTTGAACAATTGGTATAACGTAGTTGAAGACCAGTACATGCTCTAAAGCTATATTCTCTATGAATATCTTATAAAAAGGTGGGACATTCGTTTTTTGTAATGAATGCAAAAGATATTCCCTCAAAAATATACCTGGTTCTTTAAACCATAATTTTTCAGTGATTTTGGTTATACCCGCCAGTAGCCAGCCTATTCCAAAAAGAATTCGTGTTAGAACAATGAGTAGTGGAAACAGGTTTACTTTTATAATTTTCATTTTATCTCCTCCTCAGTTTCACAAGCGCCGTTTTTTTGCCTTAGGGAAACTTTTTGTTCAAAAAAATTTAATTTTGGGGTTTAGCATTGATCTTACGCATTCATTATCAGTTTTACTTAATTATATGTGAAGTTAAAAGGAATGTTTACTTCATGCAAAAAATTTTATCAAATGCAGGGTGAGTTGTAAAGTTTTTGAATGATGAATCCCCATATTAGCCTAGACTTACTTAATGAGGTATTGATCATAAAAGGCTGCATTAAAAAATTACTACAGTCTCTTATTTTCATACTTCTTTATACAGGGAACAAATTTTACAAATTATCATATAATTCGACCATCTTTTCTCTTGTACAAATACAGAATTGTAGTAAAATTTTACTATATAACCAACTATTGATTACAAATTAATATGGATATGGGCAAAGCTGTGGAAACACAGTGACGCAAAGCTAAAGGGACTAAATTTACAGCGGATGTAAAGATGTCAGCCAGTTGTAATGGAGTTGAAAAAGCCTATGTCCTGTTTTGTTTGGTCATAGGCTTTTTCTATTTACCCCTTGAAATACTTAATGAATTTCAAAGAGTGATTAAAAGGCAGGTATAGTCTATTCCAACTATAAACGTTTTGAAAGGAAATCACATATGGAGATCAATCCTTTTAATGAGTTATATGTAACTTTTGCCGTAGGAACTTTTTGTGCATTAATAAGTTTAATGCTGCTTAAAAAGCTCCCAAAAAGCTCCAGTATTTTTCACTATACTTGGACTTCTGTTATTATTGGTGTTTTTGCCTGTTATCCTTATATCGTAAATTTATTTACCGGGACAATCGAACTTCATTTTCTTCTCTTTTGCGGTCTTCTCTACAGTAGTATCTTCATAGTGACGCTGACCGTTAATTCCATTACGATCCCTTACATTTCAACAGCGAAACTGGTACTCATTTCTATGTGTTTTGGTTCCACACTGTACATGTCGATTATTTTAAGGGATTTCATGATGGTGGAGAATCTCCAGGATTTTAATCTCTCTCTCTTAGTGACAGGGATGATTCTGTCGATTGGCACGTCGTTAGCTATGATAAGGTTTGTCCGGTATTTGCGGGAATTGGATCATGTAAAATTCAGCACTCTGCTGTTTGCCAGTTTAGCCATAGGCATTGCTTTTGGCAGTTTATATTTCACCATTGAATCAACTTCTGTCTTCCAAGAGTGGGAGACAATCATACTGACTGACCGCATTTATCTCAATCTTGCATTCTTACCTTGGACCCTTTCCGTTCTCTCGTTAGTTTTGATTGATGTTGCGCCGATTTTATTGGAAGAGTCCAGAAATAAGAAAAAAGCCGCCAATGAGTTGGAAAGCATAAAGCGAATTGAATTTTTATCCCACTATGATGCTTTGACCAACCTCCCAAACCGAAATCTTTTTCTTAGTAAATTAGAAGAACTGATTCATCAAAATACACCGGCAGTATTGTTGTTTTTCGATTTGGACAGATTCAAGACCATAAATGATGTTTTGGGTCATTCAACTGGAGATAAACTCCTCATCCAGGTAACAGATAGATTGAAAAGGATTGGTGATGAAGAGGTATTTATTGCGCGGATCGGCGGCGATGAATTTGCCATTCTGTTAATGGATTACTCAATGGAAGAAGTGGAGAACTTCGTTATTAGGGGAATGAACACCATCAAGGAGCCTTTTTATGTTGATGAGCATCAATTATACATAACAGGCAGTATAGGAGGAACCAAATTCCAAGATGGGAAAGGTACCGCAGAGGAACTGATGAAGCAAGCTGATACAGCTATGACCCGGGCAAAAGAAAAAGGCAAGAATACCTATGAATTCTTTAATAAAGGCCGGGATGTTGACATACTGGAACGTTTGCAATTGGAAAATGACCTGAGAAAAGGGCTTGAGGAAAATCAATTTGAACTATTTTATCAGCCCCAGGTATCCGTTAAAACAAAAATGGTGGAGTCCTTTGAAGTGCTGCTTCGCTGGAGGCACCCTAAGAAAGGTATCATTTCACCGAACATTTTTATCCCCATTGCAGAAGAGCTGTTGATTATTAATGATATTGGAAAGTGGGTATTGCAAGAAGCTTGTAAACAATTAAAACAATGGCACACTAGTGGAAATCCTGGATTAAAGATTAGTGTTAACGTCTCATTGGTTCAGTTCTACGAGAAAGATTTTATTCCGAGTTTAAAAAGGTGTCTGGTGGAAAATTCGTTGGATTCCTCCTTTTTGCACATAGAGATTACAGAAACGATGGCCATGAAAGACCTTCAGCAGACAATTTTAATCACAAAGCAGCTTCAACAATTGGGTGTGGGATTAAGCATTGACGATTTTGGTAAAGGATACAGCTCCTTATCTCATATTAGGGATATTCCTTTGGATTGTCTTAAGATTGATGGTTCATTTATCAGGGATCTTCCACATTCCAAGGAGGCAGCCGTCATTATCAGGACCATAACGGCAATGGCCCACTCCCTTGATTTAGTTATAGTCGCAGAGCAGGTTGAAGAAGAGCCGCAGGTCCAGTTTCTCCAGTCGGTCCATTGCGATTATATTCAAGGGTATTATTATGGGAAGCCGCTGCCGCCTGAAGAAGCGATATTAAGTGTGAACATGCCTGTGCTGGTTTAACTGCATATCTTTGCAAGGTGAAAGTTGTTTATAGTTAAATACCCATGTTAATGGCATGAGTCTGGGGCAGACATCAAACTCATGCCATTAATAAGTATTTCCGGTAGTAAAAAAATTGATGAATTAAAAAAGTCACAACGCCTCATCACAAGCTCCGGTCCTTCCTTCTGAAATTTGGTCCTATCCCCAAAACCTTATCATCTAAAAAAAATTTAGAAACTACCTAATTACCTTAAACGTTAAACACGTTTTTCTATTAGAGGAATTTAAAAAACAATTGAAATTAGGTGATTATAGAACTAAATTAAGTATAGATATACTTTTAGCAGTTTGTGCATGTAAGGATGTACTACCTGAATACAGTGCCGAAGAAGGCAGAGGGGTCATAACTATAAAACAGTTTTTTGTGCTGGCAACTTAAGAATAATAAGGGGGATTCATGGCAAAATGGAAAGTAATATTTCAAAGGAGTTAACCGCTAAATCACTGCCTAACAACAAGAATGGGAGCCTCAAGTTAAGGTTAACTGTAGGGGTGCTTGGGATTTTATTCTTATGCTTATTAACACTGGGGTTACTTGTTTTACAAACCATAAAGCAAACGGTTCATACATCTTTTGAGAACGAGGCGAAATCCATAGTAGCCAGCGTCAATGCTTCCATTGGAACCAAAGAAACCATTGACAGTTCCCCCTCTCAAATTGAGAAAACATTTTATAGGCTGTTAGAAAATAATAAAGATATAGCTAAAGTGACTCTTTATAGTCCGGTGGACGGAAAATACATACGGACGGCAACTACGGATCCAGCCAAGAAAGGTAAGGAAGCCGATCCTCATGATATTGAACCCCTGGTTACTAATAAGCCTTTATTTATAGAAAAGGCTGAAAAACAGCAGGTGGAAATATTAGCTCCAGTCTATATTGAAGGTTCGGATAAACCATATGCCACTATAGGTGTCTATTTTTACTCCCAAAAAAGGGATGAATTATTAAAACAAACAATAATTCATTTGCTATCAGTTACTGTTATCTGTTTTATTTTTATAGCTGTATTTATTTACTTGCTTTTTAACAATATGGTCTTTACACGAATCAAGAGACTATCCTCAGCATTTAACTATATATTTAACAGTAATTATTCACATAGAATTTCTGTGAATGTAAAAGCAAAGGACGAAATTGAGAAATTAGGCCAAGAATTCAACAGGATGGCGGACATGCTCGAGAGCAGGCATGTAAGCAGCATTACCGATCCTATTACCGGGCTATATAATCAGTTCTATTTTAATACGCAAATAGATCAGGAAATAAAACGTAGTAATAATGAGAATGAGTTTGCGCTCCTATTTATAGATGTAGACCATTTTAAACGAGTAAATGATCAATTGGGCCATCTAGAAGGGGACAGAATTTTAGAGTCCATTGGAAAACTAATAAAGGAGCAGCTAAGAGACCAAGATTTAGTCGCTAGATACGGTGGAGAGGAGTTTGTGGTCTTGATTCCTGACTGTAAACCGGAAACAGCCTTGAAGGTTGCTGAACGTATAAGGTCCTCCATTGCATCTTATCCAGTAGCTAAAGGATTACTCCCAGTCACAGTGAGTATAGGAGTGTCCACCTATCCTCAGAACGGAAAAGATAAGAAAGGTTTAATATATAGTGCAGATACTGCAATGTATGTTTCAAAAGCTCAAGGCCGCAATAGAGTGACCCTCTCATCATTAGGAATAAGCGAGAAAGATAGTAAGGAGCAGAATAGGCCAGAAGAATCATTTGATAGTCAAGATGTGAAAGAGATGATTTTTGCCTTTGCAGAAGCCATGGATGCGAAAGATTCATATACTCAGAAACACTCGGAAACAGTAAGTCGATATAGTGGATCTATCGCTGCTGGATTGGGTTTGACTGAATTAGAGATTAAACGCATTACCATTGCCGGGCTGCTTCATGATGTTGGAAAAATTGGTGTTCCGGATAGTATCCTGAATAAACCAGCAAAACTAACAGACGAGGAATTCGAAATTATTAAACAACATCCTACACTTGGAAAAAATATTTTGGAACATATTTCATCAATAAAAGATATTCTTGAATATGTAGAATTCCATCAAGAGCGATATGACGGTAAGGGGTATCCTGATGGCCTAAAAGGAGAGCAAATACCATTGGGGGCTCGAATTGTAGCCGTAGCCGATGCGTTTCATGCTATGACTTCTTCCCGACCTTATAGACAAACTCCTTTAACATTGGAGCAAGCAATAAAAGAATTAAAGGAACACTCAGGTACTCAGTTTGATCCTATTGTTGTAGATGTGTTCGTTAGTATGGTAGAAGAGTGGAAAAAGAATAACAATGGCGACATTATATTTTGACCCTCTATGTGCTTCGTTGAAAATAAATCAACAGGGACTTTCCCAATAGTGGTGTTTTAGCCCGAATCGGTAAAAATAAAACCCAAGAATGATGGTACTACTGCATTCTTGGGTTTTTATTTTGAATAATTTTCATTTCTCCAATAATCTGAATGAAATGATCGACGACCTCATGGTCAAATTGTGTTCCTTGGCCTTTTCTTAATTGCTCAAGAGCTAACTCTAGAGATAAGGGATTTTTGCGATATGGCCTTTCAGAAGTCATCGAGTGGAAAGCGTCTACCACGCCAATAATTCTTGCTCCTAACGGTATTTCATCAGATCTTAACCCTTGTGGGTAACCCTTTCCATCAGGTCTCTCGTGGTGATAAAGTACATAAGGCAGAGTATCTTCTAATTCATCGACACAGGCAAGAATATTGTATCCTAACACAGGGTGTGTCTTCATTATTTCATATTCCTCTTCTGTTAAACGCCCTTCTTTATTCAGGATATGGTCAGGGACTCCTATTTTTCCTACATCATGCAGCAGCCCTGCAATGGAGATTTTTTTAACTTCTTCATCAGTTAATCCCATGCTGCTTGCTACGGTACCTGCATATTTTGAGACCATTTCTGAATGACTGTGAGTATAGGAATCTTTTAACTCTACTGCTTTTGTTAGAGAGATAATGGTGTCAAGGATCCACTTTTGGTCATCGATTTTTCTCTGATAATCTTGTTTTTTATGTGAAGGTAAATCTTGTGCAGCTACAACCCGATTTTTCCCGAGGCTCTTTGCGGTATACATTGCCTGATCAGCAATATGGACAATGTTTTCCTCATCAGCATCCTGAGGAAAGACAGCAATCCCAATACTTATCGTGATGGGGGTCAAAATACTTTGATGTCCGTTAATGGCAACCATGTGGCGCACTTCTTCGGCTATGGACTTAGCTGTTGCTGCATCTGTATTGGGCATAATAATGACAAATTCTTCGCCGCCATACCTGCAGACAATATCATGTGTTCGGACATGATTGAGGATGACCTTGGATATTTGTTTTAAAACTTCATCTCCATAAAGGTGACCTTCATGATCATTTAATTTTTTGAAATTATCAATGTCACAGAAAAGCAGGGCCATGGATTGATTATAGTGTGCAGCATCCTTCATCACTTCAGACAATTTCTGTTTAAAATAGGCACTGTTATAAATGCCTGTAAGTGAATCAGTTACACTCTTTTGGTATCGATCTTCCAGGTTGTAAACCATCTCATTAAATGCTGCTGCCACTTCATTGATTTCCTGGCTGGCATTCAATTTTACATCTTCATATTCTTTGCCGTGCTGAATGGATACTGCAGCTTCCCGTAAAGTCATTAATGGCAAAACCAGTAACCGCCGGATAATGACAGATAGCAAGATAATAAGAACCAGGCTGATTATAAGACCAACAATCGTGATCAGCATAATTCTGTTTTGAATCAGGGCTATTTCTTTAGAATCGTCCAAGTAAATCTCAATAGCCCCAACCGTCATCCCATCCTCTAATAGAGGAGCTACCATCCTTACAAGATGAGTATCCTGCACCTCCGAGTGGGCAATAAGCGTCTCTCCAGACTCAAAAGCCAAGGAAAGAGCCTCTGGAGAATTCATCCCTATGGAGCTTCGATCAGTAGAAGCCATGATAGTATGGCGGTTTTCTTTCATAACATGCAGGCTTAACTTCAGTACATTTTTCTCACGGTGTTTTATATAATCAAAAATCGTCTGGACATTTTCTATAGAACGGGATTCCTCGTAACCGCCATTTATAGTAGTTGTAATCCCTTTCAATTGACTGACATACGTTTTTTTCACCGCATCATTGAATGTGTATGAATTAAAGATGATAGCAATGGACATAGTGGAAATGATAACAGTAGAGAAAAGCAGTATGATTTTGGATTGTAAGCTGAATTTTTTCATCAAGAATGATCCTGCCTATACTATTTAATAGTGAATTTCTAGTTTTCTGGAAACTCCATAAGGGGTATGGTCGTTATTATGTAAGGAAACTTTGACTTGGTTCAATCCCTCATCTAAGTCTTTTAACTCATAAGGAAACTCTGTAACACCTTGTTTCTCTCCATTATTCACATACACATGTATATGTCCCTGTCCGCTGACCTTTTCTTTTCCGTAATTTTCTTTGGAAATGACAAGGTCTGTTTCAACTATCAATAAAACCTTGTCACCTTCTTCTTTGGTTTCCACATGCAGGGTCGGTTTTTTCTCCTCTTTTACACTGGCACTCTTTTCAATTACTTCAAATGCATTATTTGAAGAGGTTCCACAGGCTGTCAGCATCATCATACTACTAATAATTGAGATTCCTAATTTCTTCATCATTTCCACCTTTTTCTTTTAAAAAGATTTTATTTATAAGGCTGAGTTAAAAGAGTCGTGTTGATTTATAAAATATATTTATAATAAGTTCTGCTGCAGAGGTGCGAATTCACAGCTGGGCCCACAGGAGTCCGCGCGCCATACGCATCAACCGAACATGAAGAGCTATATACTCTATCGTCTAGTAAGCTCAAATCACAACACCATCAACTAACAAAGCCATTTATAAAAAGTTGTTTTCATATAGATGTTGCTATCGGAAAAATCCAAAGGGCCGGATTTTTCCCTTGGGTACAAGGGCTTTTCTCTCTGAAAAGGGTGAATAACTCTTTTCTTTCTTGTTGACCAAGTTAATTTCTGAGAATTATGGCCATATCTCTTGAATTTATTAGTAAATAGCAACAAAATTCTAGAAATGAGCCTTATAAAAAGGAACAGTACCGCGTGGCTACATTAAAAAGCTGCAAAAGTAAATCTTATCTTAAATATCTTACCACATTTTATTTCCTATATATTAGTAGTTTTGGATATATTATTCCGCTTTTGTGATTCTATCTTTAGATGCACGTTAGCTCTGGTTTGGCTGGCTTTTCTGTTTCTGAAATGCTCTATAAGCACTTTTCTTCGGTTTGAACAGCTTTAGTGTCTCTAAAACTTAGTCTAGCTTTTAAGAGTTAAAGAAAAGAAAGATAACTAAGTAAGCGGCCGAAAAGAATCACTCATTATTCATCTTTATAACCATACTTTTAATGATTATAATAGATCTAAAAGGAAAAATAAGGAGGGGAGAAAAAGTGGAGAGTATAAGTCAACTAACGTGTGAAAAAAGGACGTATTCGAGGGAATATAAATCTCACAGCCATGCTTTCGGCCAGTTTCTCTTCCCCTTGCAAGGATCTCTGGATATTCTAACGAAGGAGCAAAAGCTAAATCTCAACCCGGAGCACTGTTTTTATCTTCCCCCAAATGCAAATCATCTTTACCGTTCCGTTGACAGGAATGAATTTCTAATCTTAGATATTCCAACTGCTTATCTTCCTGAAGGCACAAGCTGTATGTATAGGCGCCTGGATGATCAGTGGACTTCCATTCGGCTCTTGCTGATGGAAGAAGCAAAGAGTAGCGGGGACGCATCTGCCTTGAAGGATTTGACCAGATATTTGACTCATAAATTGAGAGTATCTAATCCTCCTTCCATTGACTATATACATAAGCATTATAAGGAGTCGATCAGGCTGGAAACCTTGGCAGAAATAGAGCATTACCATCCAGTGTATTACTCGGCATGGTTTAAACAGAGAACCGGTAAAAGCCCGAAGGTATATATTTCAGACCTCCGCTTGAAAGAGGCCGAATATTTACTGAAGGCTACGAGTTGGACCATATCCATGATTAGTGAGGAATTGGGCTTTGAAAATTCCTCATCCTTTACAAGGTGGTTTGTAAGGTTAGAGGGCTTGTCGCCTCAAAAATATAGAGCTCTTAAAAATGGATAAAAAGGATATTAAACTTGGTATAGAGACTTTCCCGGAAATTTCCTATGATAAGTTTGTATCTTCTTTTTATCTATTTTAATGAGGTGAGCAAATTGACGGCAAAACTTTCTCCTTTCTTAATAGTACTCGCTGCGATGCTTTGGGGAACCACAGGAACGGCCCAGGCTTTTGCACCGGAGACGGCCCATCCGGTAGCGGTTGGGGCAGCGCGGCTGGCTGTAGGAGGCCTTTTTTTAGTGGCAATCGTGCTGACAACTGGTAATTTCAGTTTTGAAAACTGGCCTGTTAAATCCACCATTTTGGCTTCTTTAAGTATGGCTTTATATCAACCTCTCTTCTTCTCTGCAGTTTCTCTAACAGGAGTGGCAATCGGCACAGTAATAGCGATAGGAAGTGCACCTGTATTATCCGGCTTCATGGAATGGATTTTTCTGAGAAAGCGTCCGGTTGCTGTTTGGTGGTATTCCACATTGCTGTCCATTTCAGGCTGTTTCCTATTGTTTTTAAATAAAGATTCTGTAACAGCAGACCCTGTGGGAATCTTGCTGGCTCTTGGGGCAGGTTTATCGTTTGCCGGCTACACTATTGTAAGTAGAGATTTAGTTGAAAGGCATTCATCATTATCGGTGGCTGCGGTTGTCTTTACTCTCAGCGCTATCTGTCTATCGCCATTTTTGTTCGTGTTTGATATGAACTGGATAGCAACCCTCAATGGGATGGGAGTAAGCCTTCACCTCGGGATTATGGCGACCGGCATAGCTTATTTTCTTTTCGTCAAAGGACTCCTTCATGTTCCTTCATCAACTGCTGTTACACTTGCACTGGCAGAGCCGTTGACGGCCGCCTTGTTAGGGGTTTTCCTGGTTGGCGAATATCTAAGCAGCTCTTCTTGGGTGGGGATCGGCCTTTTAATGCTTGGAATCGGACTATTAATTTGGTCGTCTAAGAATGAAGAGCATCCTGGCTCTAATGTCTAATGGTCAAAATAGTAACTGCTAAAATACAGGTGAGTTTATTGAGTCTTTTTTTAATGGAAAAAAGCGGAAAACGTGCAACTTTAGTTAAGAAGCATTTTTTTGTGCTTTGATAATTAACTCATCTAAAAGTGTGCTATATTTGATCACCAGTGAATGATTTAACCCATTCGTCTCACTTACTTTTTGTATTAGCATTGTTCTGACTGATTCAATTTCTTGGTGTAGTTTACTACTATTTTCTTTCATATCAATTCCTCCTGACTGTAATAAAAACGCTGTATTCGTATAGATTGTTGCGATCGGAAAAATCCAAATTACCGAATTTTTCCCCTTGGGTACAGGGGCTTTTCTCTCTGAAAAGGGTGAATAGCTCTTTTCTTTCTTGCTGACCAAGATCATTTCTGTGAATTCTGGCCCTATTTCTTGAACTTACTATAAAATAGCAACAAAGTTTTAGAAAAGAGCCGATAAAAAAGCCTATACACCCGAAAGGAGTATAGGCTTAAATAACCATATCCTTCGGCGGCTGGCTGGCATGTTAACCTGAAGTTAACGAAGCCCCTAAAGCTTTGCGTCACTGTGTTTCCACAGCTTTGCCTTTATCATTTCTTGCTAATAAAATACTTATGCAATAGACATGCAATAGTTTGTAAGTACTAGTATATACTTTTATAATATGACTTTCTTTCTCCCGTTGAAAGAGGGTAAATTTGATAGATTTATAGAAGTTTTGTCGAATTTCATCAATTATAATTACCTCATAATGGGCTTTTAGCAATCGAGTAGAAGTCTTCTTTGTTTTTCGCAGCATTGTAACCAATTCGGCTGGCTTTTACTAGTTTTTAAGTTGTGTTACTGGTTTAGCAGGCTGATAGTGAGCTAATCTTTCTGTGGAGATAAATGCAGTTTGGGCCAAGTGGTTTGTATTCCAATGGTGTTTATTATGCTATATTTAAGGTATCTACTTTCGTAAGGCTCTTTATTAAAACTGTGTTGCTATTTAAAAAGAAATTCATGAGATATAGCGATAATTCACTTGTTCAGTTAGATAAGCCTTTGCACCCGATTGAAAAATCCAGCAATTGTTTTTTTCGATAGAAACATTCTTTACGAATACAGCCTTTCATAACTATATATGGGAGTTAACCTTATGAGCTACTTAGGCAGGGTATCTGTAATTATTATCTATATAACGATAGTATTGGCTTGGCATTCTTTTTATTTCTTGGTAGATTACGATGCTTCCTATATATTTATGTTCGAAAAGGGGCAGTATAAATGGGATTTAGTCTTTATTCCTTTATTGAGTCCACTATTCTGGTGGCTGGGCTACCAATATGATAAAGCTAAATTTCTCTCTGAAAAAGATTCACTAACAGGACTTTATAACCGTCGATTTGTGACGATGGCAACTCCAAAGGTTCTATCAAAAGTAGAGTCCAGCCGCAGAAAACTCACCATCTCCGTTATTGATTGTGATAACTTTAAGGAAATCAATGATACATATGGTCATAAAACAGGGGATGAAGTTCTCCAAAAAATCTCAGGGATACTTATGAAAAGCAAAACAAAAAGTGATATTGTTGCAAGATGGGGCGGAGATGAGTTTCTAATAGTCTCACCGGATGCTGATTTGGAAACCACTAATCGGGTCTCCAACAACATAAAAACAGCATTGCACCAATTATCGCAGGAACTGAACTTGGACATCTCAGTTTCAATTGGTACCTCAGTCTATCCGGACGATTCAAAGGAACAAACGGAATTATTAATCATAGCAGATAGAAAAATGTATACTTGTAAGCTTGATAATAAAAGAGTGAGTATAGGAACATGCTCCCAATAGGAACGTGTTTCTTTTTTATTGTTTAGGAATAAAAAAATTCACTTCTAGGGATAACTTTTAGCTTTATTATCCACGTCTAGCTTCAGCACCCGAGTTTACATACCTCCTGGAACGTAACCCGGATTTTGGGATTAAATAATCTGAAGAGATTAAAAGGGAAGGTCGCCTTTTTTCTCTTCGGAACATTTGCCTGTCGGGGCTCCCCGCGGAGTCGCGCACTTGGAGCGGAAAGCAGACTTCACGATTCATAAAACAACATCATTCTCTAACAAAGCTTAAATAAAAAAAAGATGACTCTGGATACAGAATCATCTTATACGACACCACCGAATAGACAAACTCACCCAATGTTGCGGCTACTCATTCCCGGCCTTTGGAATAGTCGTTTGACTATAGGTGTTCTTATTTGTAAAAATAATTTTTTCAGAAAGTATTTCATGGATTTTTTTATTTGTCTTTAAAATACTGGAACTCTCTTCATCTACTAAGTTAGCTGAGTTCTGGAACACTTTATCCCCCAGTTTCTCTCTTAGTCTAAATAAACTATCCACTACCGATTCATTGAATAAGGTGCCTCTGCATCTTGCAAACTCTGCCATAGCTTCGTCAACCGATTTTTCCATTTTATAAGAACGGCTTGATAAAATGGCATCAAGAGTATCGGCTACCCCTAAAATATGCCCCTCAATGCTGATTTCATGCCCTTTTAATCCGCGTGGATATCCACTGCCGTCCATCCTTTCATGGTGGTAACCGATCATTTCCGCTACATCGGACAAACTATGGATCTTACTTACGATCTCTTCGCCGATAACTACATGTTGTTTCATGATTTCATATTCAACCTGTGTAAGTCTCCCTTTCTTGAATAGAATTGTTTCAGGGATAGAGATTTTACCAATGTCATGCAAAAGGCCGGCCAATCGAATGCGCTCGATTTGATTGATATCTAGTTCCATCTCGGAAGCAATCGCAACGGCATAGTTGGAAACTTGCAGAGAATGTCCATATGTGAATGGGTCTCGTGCATCAATCGTCGCTGATAAGGTTTGAATAAAATCATCAAACGTCAAATCCAGCTTTTTGGCTAAATCATTAATTTGGGTATTGCTATCTGCCAATTCTTTTACACGGCTGTTCGCAGAATTAGTAGAGGCTTTAAAGCCATAGCTTATCAACATAATAAATAAAAGAACAGGCACAATGGTGATGAGTCCATAAGTTTTAAACCATATACCATAAAGAGCACCAATAAGGGCGAACATTAACGAATATGGTAAGTGGGGGAAGATCATGTCGATTAAGATGTCCCTAACTTTCTTACCGGTTATCATCTTCATCAACATGGTTCCAAACATATAATTAAAAATGATATAGATGATAGAAATCAGCAGTGGTACAAATAGTTGCTGCATACTTTGATTGAGAGGCAAGAGGAACATCAACACGAGAATGGACTTTGTTAGTAATACGGTCGAGATATTTGAAAAAATATTGTACGCCAGCTTGATGGCAGGCAGCCGGTTGGGATAGATGGACGTAAGGAAACCTGAAAATGCACTGATAATAATGGCTTCTACGACTCCCAAGCTTAACAAAGCAGCAATGCTGACAACCGATGACCAGGTAATATGAACATGATCTTTTGAGTTTTGAATGAAAACAGGTATTTTATACTTTTCTGAAAGCAATGCGATTAACATAAAGAAGAGCAAGGAATAGATTTGCAGGTCATCAATTGAAAAATAATACAGTCCTGAGGTGAATGAAAAGATGGCAAGTACTAAAATATATAAGTTGATTTTTGTATTAATAGCCATCAATAATTACCTCCGGATGTGGATTCAAGCAAGATAAAACTGCTTTCTGAATTGTACGCCATGACTTTATTTCGGCCTGCCTTCTTTGCTTTGTATAAGGTTTCATCTGCCCTTTGGACAAGTTCTTCAACAGAAGAAGCATCCTCAGGGAATGTGGCAATCCCAAAACTCATTGAAATGTTAAAGCTGGTTTCGTTATGCTCAACGGTTTGGGAGGCAATCTTCTCTCTCAACTTTTCTGTGAAAGAATAGGCCTCTTTTTTGTTCATTACAGGAGCAATAATGACAAATTCTTCGCCGCCGAAACGGGCTGCAACCATGTTGGCAGTCGTCACTTGTTTGAACATTTTCCCAATTGAAGCTATAGCTGCATCACCGGCTGGATGTCCATAAGTGTTATTTATATCCCTTAAATAGTCCATATCCCCAAAAATAAGGGTGAGTTGTTTCTCATTTTTATAGGCTTGTTCAAACTGTTTGCTCAGGTTTTCGTCAAAATAGCGATAATTGTGCAGTCCTGTTTTTTCATCGATATAGATCAAGGCGTTCTCACTGATTTTTTTAAGTGATTTGTGCATCAGCAGTAAAGGGATGACAATAAGAAGAAGAGACGACGGGTCGATTAAAAAAATCTTTCCAATCAAAGCGCCGGTCATGACAACTACCCCTTCTGATATTAAGCTGTCAGCAGATAAGGTCCCGACTTTTCTCCACGATTTCTTTTCATGAAGAGAAATGACAGTGGTGATCAACAGGACTTGAATGCCGCCGAACACAAGTGCAGCAAGGATCAAGGCAATCGTATCACTAAAAAATGTTGTAGAAATAAATGACTCTAAATAACGATAAAGGTGTACGGAGATAAAGGCACCGAACACAACACTTGTTGCATTAATATCGGGTCCCAGGAAAGGCTCTGGATGCTTCGCTTTATATCGTTTGTATACAATAGAGAGGTAGGATAAAAACATGATTAAGCAAAAATAAGGGAAGGGAAGAATGATCGCTGCGCAAAACTCGATGGAATTTGCCCAGCCAATGGAAACCTTCAAATCAAATAGTTTAAAAAGCCCTCCAAGCCGTGCAATGACCAATAAAATTGAGAGGACTAGAAAACTTACTGTTTGGAAATTTTCTAGTATTACATGAAAGTGAGTAAAGGAATAAGCGAGAAAACCGAGGGCGACGACTCGATTAATCCATAAAAATAAAGTAAATCCTAAGTTTTTATTCATTTTCTCATTCTCCTTTTCAGAGAAATAAAGGCGCTTTATAGAAAAGCGCCCTTTTCTTTACTTGTCAAAACTGTGAGCCCAGGACATGTGAGCCCAGGACATATGAGCCCAAGACATGTGAGCCCAGGACATATGTGCCCAAGACATATGGTCATATAAAACTTCACCAGTAGCAGGATCAACAAGGAATGAACTTGGCTCTAATCCTTGGTTAGCTTGTCCTGGGACTTCATTAAAGAATACGGCTTTATCAGCAGAAACCAGCCCAGGGTTATGGTGTTCCTGGTTAATAGATTTAGTACTCTTTGTGTCTTTCGAGTCCTTCGCATCCATGTCCACTAAACCATACTCGCGGGTGGAATTCTGCAATACCCACTTAACTTGATCAGGCGTCCATTCAGGATGTTTTTCCAGCATCAGGGCAACGATTCCTGACACCACAGGGGTTGCCATGGAAGTTCCGCCCATTTTAAAGTATTCTTCATCTACAACATTTTCAGGGGATTTCTTCCTTAGTGCACCCCCAGGCATATAGGCGACAATTTCAGACCCCGGTGCTACAATTTCCGGCTTGTTATGTCCATCTAACGTTTTACCGATACTTGACCAACTCTTCATATAGTCATCAGTAAGATCTTTTGTATTATTATCATCGACTGCTCCTACTGTGATCACATATGGATCATTTGCAGGTGCATAACATGTTGAACAGTCGGTCCCTCCGATATTACCGGAAGAAACTACTACTACAATCCCTTTATGCCACAATAACTCTACGGCTGCAGCCACAGCGCTCTGTTTGTAGCTTTGTTTTACATTTACTCCGGATGAAATATTGACCACACGGATATTGTACTTTTCATGATTGTCATAGACCCATTCTAGTGCACTTAGGAAATCGCCTTCCGTTGCTTTTCCTTCGTCATTTGAATATTTCACACTGATCAAATTAGCACCTGGTGCAATTCCCATATATTTTCCGCCGCTTTTCTTGCCGTCACCAGCTATGATTCCGGCTACATGGGTTCCGTGTCCATATTTATCTGCTGCATAATTGGCGTCGGAATTCAATTTCACAGTTCGAATTAAACGGTCACCGAAGTCCGAACCTGCATCGCCATCGATACCGCTGTCAAGGACTGCCACAGTTATTCCCTTTCCAGTTATCCCCTTAGCCCAGACTCTGTCAGCTCTTACTGCATAGTTATAAGTGTTGGCTAACTGATCATCCATACTTGTGTAACTATGATTAACCGCATTACCATTGCTGTTGTCAGCAGGGGGGTTCGTCGTTCCAGGGTCATTATTACTAGGTGGAGGCGTGTCGCCGCCTTTATTACCGCCCTTATTGCCACCTTTGGCGTTTGAAACAACCCCTGCCTCAGGCGTAACAGCTAAAATGCCAGGGAAGGAAGCTAGTTGGCTTACCTTGCTGGATGGTAGTTGAACTTTGATTGTGTTAATAAAATTCCATTCGTCGAGAACTTGTCCGCCAAGAGCTTGGAGGCTGGCGGCATCGAACTCCTTCATAGATGCCACTTTAATGATATAACTGGATGCTGCTAATTCTTTATTTCCACTTATTACTGCTACTTCCTGATCTTTTGCATGAAGTGCCGGTGAAACTAAAAACATACATACCCCTATGACGAGTGCAACCATTGCCCACTTTTTAATTCTCAACCTTGTTCCTCCTTAATTTTCAAAATAAAAAAAAGAACTAATGATTAGGTCATTAGTTCTTTTGAACCAAAAG
Source organism: Rossellomorea sedimentorum (assembly GCF_046237645.1). Lineage (GTDB taxonomy): Bacteria > Bacillota > Bacilli > Bacillales > Bacillaceae_B > Rossellomorea > Rossellomorea sedimentorum. The sequence goes on along the minus strand of NZ_CP143546.1, from coordinate 4,141,444 downwards.
TCCCCTTAATCATTTCGGTAGCTGGCTGGCATATTGTTTAAACAATTTAGCCCCTTTAGCTTTGCGCCACTAGATTTCTCTAGCTTAGCCTTTATCGGTGAAAAAGAATGGTGGAGATGAAATTAGGATTATTGTATGTAAGTCGTTGCTGAGTAATTTGAACTAGTACATAAAAAGATTAACACATGGAGTTTGGGCCAACAACAAAAAGTATTCTTTATTTTCCGACAATTATTTTTTGAAATGTGTCGAAATACTTGAATGAAATCGATAGCTGTCGATTTGATAAACTATCCATGAGTGAGGCTATCTTATACCAGTAATCAGAGCCAAAACTGCCAGAATAGGATCTCATCAAAAATATCTCCACTCGGACTATCATTTTTTTACAAGCTGCCAAAAATAGTTTATAATTATCAGATAATAGTATTTTATAAAATTTAATAAATTATTATAATAGAATAAGATATAATGATTAGGGATAGAGTAAAGGTATGTGACACTGTGGCGCTTATGTTAGTGGAAGGTCTAAGCAGGAGCGTCTTGATCATTTTTCAAATATAGGGGATGAGGAATTAATCATGAGCAGCGTACAGAAGAAAACAGATGTTATTTTAATCGGTGCCGGAGTCATGAGTGCAACATTAGGATCCTTACTGAAGGAATTAGCTCCGGAATGGGAAATCAAGGTATTTGAGAAGCTTGCCAATGCAGGTGAAGAAAGTTCGAATGAATGGAATAATGCAGGTACGGGACATGCTGCATTATGTGAATTAAACTACACATCAGAAAAAGATGACGGATCGATTGATATTACGAAAGCCGTAAAGATCAATGAACAGTTCCAGCTTTCAAGACAATTTTGGTCTTACCTTGTTAACAGCAGCCTGATTCAGAACCCGCAGGAATTTATCATGCCAATTCCTCATATGAGTATGGTCCAAGGGGAAAGTAATGTCGACTTTTTAAAGAAACGTTTTAAAGCGCTTTCAAATAACCCTTTGTTTGAAGGGATGGAGTTTTCGGAGGATCCGGAAAAGTTAAAGGAATGGATTCCGCTCATCATGAATGGACGGAAATCGGAAGAACCGATAGCGGCCACCAAGATCGACTCTGGGACGGATGTTAACTTTGGTGCTTTGACCCGTATGCTGTTCAATCACTTGAAGAAGCAGAATGTAGAGGTCAATTACAAGCATAGTGTGGAGAGTTTCAAGCGCACGAGTGACGGTTCTTGGGAAGTGAAAGTTCATGATATGGAAAGCAACCGCATTGAATATCATTCAGCGAAATTCGTCTTCATCGGCGGAGGCGGAGGAAGCCTGCATTTACTTCAAAAAACGGGGATACCTGAGTCAAAGGGTATTGGAGGATTCCCGGTCAGCGGTCTATTTTTAGTATGTAACAAACCGGAAATTGCTGCCCTGCATCATGGGAAAGTGTACGGAAAAGCCAAGGTTGGGGCGCCTCCAATGTCTGTTCCCCATCTGGATACAAGATATATCGATAACAAGAAGTCCCTGCTGTTTGGCCCGTTTGCCGGTTTCTCTCCAAAGTTTTTGAAAACCGGTTCAAATATGGATCTGATCAGCTCTGTTAAGCCGAATAATGTTCTTACAATGCTGGCGGCAGGTGCTAAAGAGATGGGCTTAACAAAATACTTGATTCAACAGGTGACCTTATCACATGAGAAGCGGATGGATGAATTAAGAGAGTTCATTCCAGATGCAAAGAGTGAGGATTGGGATATTGTTGTAGCAGGTCAACGCGTACAGGTCATCAAAGATACCGAGGCAGGCGGCAAGGGAACCCTTCAGTTTGGTACAGAAGTGGTAAGTGCGGAAGATGGATCTATCGCTGCTTTACTGGGCGCCTCTCCAGGTGCGTCGACAGCAGTTCATGTTATGTTAGAGGTACTGCAAAAATGCTTCCCGCAGCATATGGACGAATGGACACCAAAAATTAAAGAGATGGTGCCATCTTACGGCATATCCCTGGTGGACAACCCAGAGCTATTCCGGGAGATCCATACTTCTACAGCTGAAACGCTTAAACTGAATGAAAACAGAGTTTCTTTAGTAGAGTCTCTGGATAAACAATCCATTAATGAAAAGGTAACGAGTTAATAATTCGATATTGTAGGACATAATAGGGGACCTTTAATCTGCTTGCAGGTTGAAGGTTCTTTTTTGTATAAAAGAAGGGATTCATGCAAAGTTGGAATGCAAGACAGAAAGAATCATGGGAGATCGAAAAGAAATATTTTCTATATGGACAAAAAAACCGTTTCTGGGATTCCAGAAACGGTTTTTTTATTAGTTGCGGATTAAGTAGTCAAACGCACCAAGAGCGGCAGTCGCACCTGATCCCATGGAGATAATGATTTGTTTGTAAGCACTGTCTGTACAATCGCCTGCAGCGAATACGCCAGGCATGCTTGTAGCGCCATGCTTATCGACAATAATCTCACCCATGCGGTTACGGTCAAGGGCATCGCCTAACCAGTCTGTATTTGGAACAAGGCCGATTTGGACGAAGACACCTTCCAAGTTGATGTGCTGTTCTTGGTCTGTTTCCCGCTCAATATAAGTGAGTCCATTTACTTTATCAGTACCTGTAATCTCTTTTGTTTGAGCATTTTTAATAACCGTTACATTCGGAAGGCTGTACAGGCGGTCTTGTAGGACAGCATCCGCTTTCAGCCCATCATTGTATTCAATCACGGTTACGTGCTTGACGATTCCGGCCAGGTCAATCGCAGCTTCGACACCAGAGTTCCCGCCGCCGATGACCGCTACGTGTTTTCCTTCAAATAACGGCCCATCACAGTGAGGGCAGTAAGCGACGCCTTTGTTCTTGAACTCATCTTCGCCAGGTACACCGACTTTGCGCCAGCGGGCACCCGTTGAAAGGATAAGGGTCTTACTCTTAAGGACAGCCCCGTTTTCCAGTTCAAGCTCAATCATATCTTTCTTTTCAAGACGGCTTGCACGCTGAAGATTCATGACATCAATGCCATAATCTTTAACATGCTCTTCAAGGCTGGCAACCAGTTTAGGACCTTCTGTATGTTTGACACTGATGAAGTTCTCAATGCCTAACGTGTCCATGACTTGTCCGCCAAAGCGCTCAGCGACAATCCCTGTCCGGATTCCTTTACGAGCAGTATAAATTGCGGCACTTGCACCGGCGGGACCTCCGCCTACTACAAGGACATCATAAGGATCTTTTCCGGAAAGTTCGGAAGCATCAGGACCGCCTCCCAGCTTGCCAAGGATCTCCTCAAGTGACATGCGTCCGCTGCCGAATTCTTCGCCGTTAAGGAAAACGGTCGGTACCGCCATGATTTCTTTGCTTTCTACTTCATCCTTGAAAGCTGCTCCGTCAATCATCGTATGAGTGATACCTTCATTGAAAATGCTCATCACGTTAAGGGCCTGTACGACATCAGGACAGTTATGGCAGCTAAGGCTGATGTAAGATTCAAAATGGTATTCGCCATTTAGATTTTTGATTTGCTCAAGGACGCTCTCATCAACTTTAGGAGCTCTTCCGCTCACTTGCAGAAGGGCGAGGATCAATGAAGTGAATTCATGTCCAAGAGGGATGCCGGCAAAAGTTACACCGGTATCTTCCCCAATACGGTTTACACTAAAGCTTGGAGTGCGTTCTAACTCCGCGTGCTCCACTTTAATGTGAGATGACATGGTAGCCAGTTCATCCACCAACTCCAGCATGTCACGGGAAGTTTCATCAGACCCGGCGCACACTTTAAGCAGGATGTCGCCCTCCAGCAATTCAAGGTATTGGCCTAACTGTGCTTTGATATCTGCATCCAGTAACATTTAATCCAACTCCTTAGATTTTACCTACAAGGTCAAGGCTTGGCTTAAGTGTTTCAGAACCTTCTTGCCATTTAGCCGGGCAAACTTCGCCTGGGTTCTTTCTTACATATTGTGCAGCCTTGATTTTGTTTACAAGAATATCTGCATCACGGCCGATACCGCCAGCATTGATTTCAACTGTTTGGATAACACCATCTGGATCGATGATGAACGTTCCGCGGTCAGCAAGACCTTCTTCTTCGTTCAGTACTTCGAAATTGCGAGTGATTTTTTGAGAAGGGTCCCCAATCATCGCATACTTGATTTTACCGATTGTTTCTGAGCTGTCATGCCAGCCTTTATGTGTGAAATGTGTATCAGTAGAAACAGAGTATACTTCTACACCTAATGATTTAAGTTCCTCGTAGTTATTTTGAAGATCTTCAAGCTCAGTCGGGCAAACGAATGTGAAATCTGCCGGATAGAAGCAGAAAATGCTCCATTGACCTTTCAGGCTTTCTTCTGTTACTTCGATGAACTCTCCATCTTTATAAGCTTGTGCAGTGAATGGTTTTACTTCAGTACCGATAAGAGACATAGTAAATCTTCCTCCTTGAATATAGTCAATTTTTTTATAATAATTCTAATCAAATATAAATTATTATATAGACGTGTTAGTTTGTCAAGAATGAAGCCTGATTTCAGGTTCAACCCGACAAGGTCATTGATTTATGGCTGATAGCAGTTGAAAAGTGAATAAACTATTGAAAAATTGAAAAGATTTTTATTCACAACACTAAAATAACAGAAAACGGTATTTTTCTCAAAAGAGAAGGTCTCAAATGATAAAAAAGAATCATATCTAACAGTACCCATTGTTTCACTAAACAATGGTAAACAGACAAAGCTTTCTCGGTCTCATTGTGTTTCATGATTATCTAATTCTGCCTTCATCTGTTTTTCCTGATCCTCTACTGAAATTCTGTTGATTTGTTCAATCAGGAAGTGATTCAGATAATCCAGTTCATTGCAGTCCGGGTCCTTTTCTTTCTTCATATAACCCCTCCTTTATTCAAGCTGGTAAGCTAGATTCAGTTTTCCCTGTATCCTATTGAGTATACAAAAGGGAAGGATTTTAAAATGCCAGCCCAATCATACGGAAAGGTGATACGTTTGATGTGTGTAAAGAAGGTAAAAAGGGGCTTTTAATCGTGCCTGAATGAAAAAAGACCAACGCTCTTCAACTCTCGCGGCGTTTAACAACAGGGCAGAAAAGGAATAGTTACACTAGCAAAAGGATAAGATAAGCGCAATGAATAAGGCTTCTGTAAAGAAAAATCCCATGAATGATTAGTTCCTTTTTGACTTTTGAAAAATTTATTAGCATTATATAGAAGTAAAGGGGAGTAGCTGTACAATAAAAGTCGTCATCACGAGGTTCACCTCCGGCTTTATTGGCAATATACATTGTTAGCCAGACCTTTACTGCAAATACTTTGGATTAAAGAAAGGAGAGGTATTTTGGAGTCGATCTGGCTGGAATATGCATGGGCTTTATTAATTTTAATTGGTTTGGAAGGGTTACTTTCAGCTGACAACGCACTTGTGCTTGCAGTTATAGCAAAGCATTTACCGGATGATCAAAAGAAAAAAGCTATTAGCTACGGAATCATTATGGCATTTGTCTTCCGGTTTGGAGCACTTTTCGCAATTTCATTCATCGCTAACGTATGGCAGGTTCAGGCAATCGGAGCTGCTTACCTGATTTACCTGGGAGGTAAACACCTGATTACCGCCAAGTTCGGAAAAGAGAATGAGGCTAATGAAGAAGAAATAGAAGAGGAAGCAAGAGGGAAAGGTTTTTGGCCGACCGTTGGTAAAATCGGATTAGCCGACCTTGCATTTGCCATTGATTCAATCCTTGCGGCTGTAGCTCTTGCTCTGGGCTTGCCTGCTTCAGGGCTGGGGGATTTCGGAGGCATGGATGCCGGTAAATTTATTGTCGTCGTCCTTGGAGGTATTGCCGGACTGATTTTGATTAAGTATGCAGCCACATGGTTTGTACAGTTACTTTCAAAACGACCGGCTTTGGAAACAACAGCATATGCAATCGTAGCGTGGGTAGGTGTCAAACTTGCTATCATAACCCTCGCTCATGATGACATTGGTGTGTTGGATCACGATTTTCCTCATAGTGCAGGGTGGACCATCACTTTTTACGGAGTGTTAGTAGCGATAGCGCTGCTTGGTTGGTTTGCGCCTGGGAAGAAAACCTCTTCACAGGAAGGTAATGGATAATTTTCAGCGGAAAAAGGACCCTGAGTCAAGGGTCCTTTTTTGTTTCACGTGAAACAAAAAATTAAATCGCTGTGTTCGTATAGATTGTTGCTAATGGAAAAATCCAAAGGACCGGATTTTTCCCTCGGGTACAAGGGCTTTTCTAACTGAACAGGGTGAATTGCTCTTTTCTTTTTTGTTTACCAGAATGATTCCTATGAAATATGGCTATTTCTCTTGAATTTCATAGTGTATAGCAACAAAGTTTCTGAAAAGAGCTACTTTAAATAGACACCCTATTATCAAATGGATATAATTAGAGCAAAATAATCTGAAAAAGGCAAACTTCTCCGAAAGGAAAGGACGCAAAGCTATGAGCCTAACCGCTTACAAAGCGCATGGTTGTCAGGTTGCCAGGTGCCTCTTCTGTGTGCCTCGGCTTACAGAATGGAGGAACAGTTCTTGAAAAAGTCAGTATTAGCGTTACTGTTGGTTTTTGCTGCTCTGTTAGGAGGGGTGAGTGCTAAAGTGAATGCGTCCATTACTCAAGACAGGGCAACCTGGCTCTGGGATCCATGGATGATTGTCAATGATGAAGAGGGCACCATTGCTTTTTTGGAAAGCAAGCAGTTGAACAAGGTGTACCTGCAGGTTGACAGGAATATTCCATTTGGGGTTTACCAACGTTTTATCGAAAAGGCCTATGTCAAAGGATTGCAAATATATGCGCTGGATGGCGCGCCTGGCTGGGTCGCGCCAAAAGGGTATATTAAACAGGATCAATTGATGGACTGGCTTACCCACTACCAAGAAATTTCATCTTCTCACCAAAAATTTTCAGGTGTGCATTTGGACGTAGAGCCATATTTATACAGCGACTGGAGCAATAAACAAGCAGCAACTGTAAAATCCTATCAAGCACTCTTACTCAGAGCTAAAAACAGTACTCATAAAATGAATCTGCCTTTTGAAGTAGATATACCCTTCTGGTTTGATGAAATCCGCTATACCAACATTTATGGAAAAGGCTTTCTGGCAGAGTGGATCATCAGATCTACAGAAGGTGTTACCATCATGGCCTATAGGGACAGGGCAGAATTAATAACGGAATTGGTGAAAAACGAAGTAAACTGGGCTGGAAAGTACTCCAAGTCACTGGTTATTGGAGTGGAGACCGACCAGACGAGTGAAGGAGATAATATCTCTTTCTTTGAAGAAGGAGAAGACTACATGAATCAGCAGCTCGATCAAGTGAAATCCCGTTATGAAGGTTCAGCGGGGTTCGGCGGCATTGCGGTTCATCATGTTGGAAGCTGGATGAAAATAAAACCATAAAAGTAACGAAAGAGGCTGGGTCCCCCAGCCTCTTTCGCTGTCTAGTATGTAAAAACTCTCGCAAGGGGGATACGTTCTATAAGTACAAAGGTAGTCATATCATTTGGTAATGTAACTAAAGGGTTCTATAATATATATTAAGTAATATTATGGAGGATACTAATGGAGTTGTTTCACTACTAAGAAATTAGTCACGCCAAAGTGAAGAACGTCAGAACAATTGGAACGATAAGAGATTTTCTGGCTCTCGCACCTCTAATACTTTTTTACGTTGAAAAATGGACAGGTGAGTGTGTCGATTATTTAGGACGCTGCGAGCTGTCTGAATTGATTACTTGTAAAAACCTAAAAGAATATAATCAGTCGATTACCTCCAGCAAGCAGACAAAAATATCAATAAAGCGGCACTTGAGGTAGACATTCAAGGTAAGCTGGCACTGATAACCTCAGGAAGCATTGGATGAAAAACGCCTTCTATTCTTCAGAAAAGTTCATCATTCTACACCATAAAGAAATCTCCACTACATAGGAATTAATGATTAATAGAACAGCCCTAGTAAAGTAAACGTAAGTTTGTGGAAATATATTATTCATAAGGGAGAAGGGGAACAAAGTTGAACGATGAAGCCATAAAGCAGCAAATTCAAAAAGAACTGCGGCACCAGAAGTTAAGCACCAAAAAAGTGATTAAACGAACCTTTTTCATTTTATTAGGCGCGATTTTGATGGCCTTGGGAATTGAGGTATTTTTGGTTCCGAACATGATCATGGATGGCGGGATCGTAGGGATTTCTATCATTCTATATAATCTTACCGGCATCAAGCTGGGGGTCTTTATCTTCATATTGAATATCCCGTTCTTCTTTTTAGGCTATAAACAGATAGGAAAGACATTCGCTTTTTCGACGGTTTTCGGAATTGCCGTGCTTTCCCTTGCCACCAACTACCTGCATACAGTTGCAGCCTTCACCCAGGATGTGCTGCTCGCCACCGTATTCGGCGGGATCGTGCTGGGTGCAGGCGTGGGTCTTGTCATTCGCTATGGGGGAGCCCTGGATGGAAGTGAAATCCTTGCGATCCTATTAAATAAGAAATTCCCCTTTTCAGTGGGAGAGTTCATCATGCTGTTTAACGTATTCATTTTTGCTTGGGGTGGTTTTGTGCTCGGCTGGGACAGGGCGATGTATTCTGTCCTTGCCTATGTTATTGCCTTTAAAACAATTGATATTGTCATAGACGGCTTTGACGAATCCAAATCCGCCTGGATCATCAGTGATAAGGACCAGGAAATCGGTGAAGCCATTCTTGCCCGTTTGGGACGCGGTGTCACTTACCTTAAAGGTGAGGGCGGATATTCGGGTGATGATAAAAAAGTCATCTTCTGCATTGTGACAAGACTTGAGGAAGCGAAATTAAAATCCATCGTCGAAGAACTCGATCCGACAGCTTTCCTGGCAGTCGCAGATATCAATGAGGTCCGCGGCGGAAGGTTTAAAAAGAGGGATATCCACTAGAAGCGCTTACGAAAAACTCCCGCAGTTTGTCCGCTTGAAAACGGGTATTAAGGTATTAAAATGACTTAGTATAATGATTCAAATACTTCTGTAAAGGTGCAGCTTTTCTCTACACCTGTTATACATCTATGGTTTCAATAAAGAGCCTAAAAAGGACGTTTTCGCTGGTTCAACATCTGAACAAGCGAAAACGTCCTTTTTACAACCCAGTCAAAAACAAAGCTGCACTTGCATATCTCCTGGCAAGCGATTGATAGTAGCCGGTCTGAACGGTCAGGGAAGAAGCTATCAAAACATTCAAGACGATCTCCTGGTTGTCCCTGCTTAGCCCTTTAAAGGACGACATCATGTTTCGGCACTCTTCCTTTATGATGTCATCGACGACATTGTTCATAGATAGGGAGGCAGTTTTATTTAATGAAGGCTTTGTACAGTGATGTACCTTATCAAAGACCGATGCATAAGCAGAGTATAGCTCCACAGGGTTAATCATATCATCGGTCCGGTCTTCCGGATTATTGAAGATCAATGTAAGAAGTTTTCGAATTGATTCAAAGTCCAAAGCGGCTTTCAGGTCCTCAACAATAAAGAGGATTGCTGCCTGGTCAACTGTATACTTTCTCCCTAGCTGCGGTGAGCCTATCAGCTCTTTTATATCCCGTTTGACCCAATTTTGGACAGCGCTTGGTGATAGATTGGCAAATTCGATTTGGTTCCCCAGAGAAACAATCTCGGTAATGGAGAATCCAGTTTCCCCGCTGTCTGTTTTGAAAAATTTTTCGAATATGGACGGCATTTCAGTTGAAATAAATGCTTTTAGCGTTTTTCCATTCTTCATTTCTTCCACATGGGCCGAGGACCATGCTTCCTGCAGCACCATCAATGGTGTATTTTCTGATGAGAGATTTAATGAAGAAAGTAAATCGGCCATATTCTTTCTGGATAGTTTGAAGGCTTCCACGTTCTCCACTCCTGCCCCTTCCGAATTTTCTCCAATGTTCCTTTATCGTAATGCTTCATAAGGATCCAGTCAATTCCTTCAGCAGCAGAGTGGATAAATTATTATGTTTGTTCATGAACAATAGGATTGATATTCAAGAAGGGAAATCGTATAATAAGTTCATATACAGGTTCATTTGAACTTGAAAAAAGCGAGGGAGATACAATGGGTAAACGAATTTTCTATTTTCTTTTGACGAATATTCTCGTCTTGTTAACGATAAGTATTATCTTCTCTGTAACAGGAGCGGGTAATTATATTAATCCGCAAGGCAATATTGATTTAGGAGCCTTGCTCGTATTCAGTGCCATCATTGGTTTCTCCGGATCATTCATTTCATTGGCCATGTCCCGCTGGATGGCCAAGAAAATGATGAATGTCCGTGTATTGGATCCAGATAAGCCTATGTCAGCCATGGAACAAGAGGTGGTTGAAAAAGTGCACCGTCTGTCCAAAGCGGCTGGACTTATGCATATGCCGGAAGTCGGTATCTATGACTCACCTGAAGTAAACGCGTTTGCAACAGGTCCATCGAAGAAGCGTTCTTTGGTCGCTGTTTCAACAGGGCTGCTGCGAGAGATGGATGACGATGCAGTGGAAGGCGTGATTGCCCACGAAGTTGCTCATATTGCGAATGGAGATATGGTAACGATGACCTTGCTTCAAGGTGTCGTCAATACATTTGTGGTTTTCCTTGCAAGGATTGCAGCCTGGATTGCATCACGCTTTGTTAAAGAGGATATGGCGCCAATTGTCCATTTCATAGCCGTGATTGTATTCCAGATTGTTTTTTCCATCCTTGGAAGCCTGGTTGTCTTTGCCTTTTCACGTTACAGGGAATACCATGCTGACAGAGGCGGAGCAGATTTGGCCGGGAAGGATAAAATGGTGCACGCCCTGCGCATGTTGAAAGCGTACTCCAACCGTGTCGTTGAGGAAAAGGATACAGCTGTGGCCACATTGAAGATCAGCGGCAGAAGGAAATCCCCTCTGTTCTCCACGCACCCTGATTTGGATGACCGTATCAGCAGGCTGGAAGGCAGATGATTTTTTTAATTGAATAGAAGATAAAAGAAGGACACACCTGCTGCAAAGGGAGTGTCCTTCTTTGTTAGTGGCTCTTCTCTAAAAATTTGTTGTTACTTAATATGAAATTTAATTGGTATGAGCATTATTCACCAAAATTATCCGTGTAAGCAAGAAAGAAAAGCCTTTGTAACCAAGGGAACAATTCTTCCTTTTGGAATTATCCGAAAGCCTTGACCTATAAGAGCTTTGTTTTTAAGAGGAAGAAAAAATGCGAATATTAAAGCGTTTGACTAAAGATTGGATTTGTAAGATAGTTACATATATCACGGTCTTTAGGTGGTGAGAGAATTGAAGGAGTTTTATTCGAATTTTAACAGAAGATTATACTATATTGTTTCCTTATTGATTATTGCTCTGATGATCTCCGGATTATTGGTTGCAAATCCAAGAAAGGAAAATTTCGATACAGGCTATATGCTTCATACAGCACTTGTCATCCTTATGTCCCTATGTCTGCTTCTATATCCAAGATTCGAAAGCCGTTTTCTTAGAATTGTACTGATCTTGGTGACGACAGCCTATTTTTATTTGCTGTTTTTTATTTATCCCGAGACCTGGTCGACCTTTATTTTCCTCTGCTTTATACCTGCTGTCTCTATCCTGTTTTTTGATAAAAAGTTATTTTATTTTTCTTTAATTATGAATGGGATCCTTATCAGCTTGACCTTTAGCTATATTAATCTCGTTGATCAGGGAAAGAATTACTCTCATATCGAAATGGATTTAATAGGAAATATCATTAATTTTATCGGCAGTCAAATGATCATCTCTTTTATTTTTTATTTAACCAATGTACGGATCCAGAAACAGCGCATCTATTATGAACAGGTTCAAAATGCAGAAAGGCTGAAAACGACAGGGCAGCTTGCGGCCGCTGTAGCCCATGAAATCAGGAATCCCCTTACGGTTGTAAAAGGATTCTTACAATATTATTCAGAAGATAACGATTTTAATCAGCAGTATAAAAGGAACTTTTCTCTTATGATTGACGAGTTGAATACCGCTGAGCATGTAATTTCCCAGTTTCTTTCCATTGCAAAACCCGATAAGGAAAGTAATTTGGGCAGAGTGGAAGTACAGGTGGTATTGGATGATGTGACAGAATTGTTGAAAACATATGGACTTCTGCATGACAATCATATTGATTTACAAGTCCAGGAAAATTGTTATGTATCCGCCAATCCCATTGAGTTTAAACAGCTGCTCATCAACCTGATTAAAAATGCGATTGAAGCCTCTCCGCATGGTGCGGCTGTCTTGGTAAAAACAGTAAAGAAAAAAGACATGGTGGAAATTATAATAGAAGATAAAGGCCAAGGGATGTCAAAGGAAGAAATCAGCCTTCTGGGTACCCCTTTCTATTCTTTGAAAAGCAAAGGAACCGGCCTTGGTTTGATGATTTGCTATAACATAGTTGAAAAATATAATGGCATCATTCACTTTACGAGTGAATTGGGAGTTGGAACCACGGTCACGCTTCGCTTCCCGCATGTAAAAGAAAAGGAGTAATTCAATGAACGCAAACTCGCAGAAAAGTATTATTGAGAAGTTAAATTTAAACAAATTTTCATCTAAAGCCATTCTTAATGTCCCGGAGGATGTCAATGACTTTGAGGAACTGGTATACGACTCGACGGTCCAGAAAGAGCAATATGATCTGGTGTTTAGGTTCGTGTTCAACCTGGAGGAGTTCAATGAATTTCTGAAAGAAGCAGTGGGGAAAAGGCTGATCAAGGATAATGGATATTTATATTTTGCCTATCCAAAGAAGAACAACCCTGTTTATGATCAATATATTGAGCGTGACAGCCTCTACAATCAGGACCACTTCAATGAAGAGGGCTTCGCTCATGGAAGCAACCTGAAGTTTTCAAGGATGGTCAGTTTAAATGAAGTCTTTACCGTCATTGGATTAAAGGCACAGCCTCCAAAGAAAAAAGCTTCCTCTAAAAAGAGCCAGTGCGTGGATGACTACATTGAGAACATTGAGGATCTGAAGCAATACTTAAAAAACAACGAGGAAGTACTGCAGGTCTACAATGATTTGACTTACGGATACCAAAAGGATTGGGCCCGATACGTCTACAGTGCTAAGAGGAAAGATACACAAGACAAACGTCTTCAGCAGATGGAAACGGTCTTAGCAGAAGGATATAAGTCCATGGATTTGTACAGACAGCAGAAAAAATAAGAAATCGAGAGGCTCTCCTGCAGGGGCGCCTCTCGATTCTTTTTTATGAGAACACTTCACTCATCAGGGCGTGTGTATTTCCTTCTGTGTCTGTGAAAAAAGTCATCCATGTTTCCGTCTGCCCCATTTTAGCTGCGATATGAGGCTCATCGATAAAGGTAACGCCGTTTTCTTGTAATTCTTCATAGGAAGCCTTAATGTCTTTCACCTCAAAATAGATGACTGAGCTTGCTTGCGCGAACTCCTCTTTCTCCGGGATTGTCAGCATTAGGCGGAGGCCATCACTTTCAAAAAAAGCCATGGTGTCTGTGTTAAAAAGAAGGGTCAATCCCAACCTTTCCTTGTAAAATTGAACAGCACGGTCAATGTCGTGGACAGGCACCCCGATCTGCCCAATCTTTTGAATCCTAGTTGTACCCATCTTTCCCATCTCCCTTCATTTGTTTCTGTTAGGCTCTTTTCGTAAACTTTGTTGCTATTTAATACACACTTTAAAAATATCTACTTAATTAACCAGAAATAGCCTGATAAACAAGGAAGAAAAGAGCTAATTCACCTTGTTCAGAGAAAAAAGCCTTTGTCTTCAAGGGAAAAATCCGGCTCTTTGGATTTTTCCGAGAGCAACAATATATACGAAAACAGCGTTCTGTTAATATTATTTTCCATCCTCATCCATTATAAACTCACATTTACTATTCTGATAGCTTCATGATTTAGTAGTTTCCTATATTAGAAGAAAAGCACTGCTCCTTTAACCGGAACAGTGCTTTGAATTGGATACTCTTTAGTTTTATTTACGTTGAGAACGAACTTCTTTTTGGATGTCTTTGAAGAAAGACACGCCCATTAATATCATCACGATTGCAAAAGGCAGGGCAGCGATGATCAGCATATTCTGCAACCCTTGCGTCCCGCCAAAGTAAACTACGACTGCTGCGATGGTTGATTGAATCAAGCCCCATCCGATTTTCACTGAATTACCAGGATTCAGCTGTCCGTTTGTGCTTAGCATACCAAGCACAAAGGTAGCGGAATCAGCAGACGTGATAAAGAATATTGCTATGACAAGAATCGTGAGAACGGACATAAAGAACCCTAATGGATACTCAGCAAGTACACCGAATGTCGATGTTTCCAAGGTAAGATCAGAGATTGCTGCCGTTCCAAGCTGTTCCAGCTCGAGAGCGGAAACACCGAATACAGCGAAGAAAACGAAACATACCAAGGATGGAAGCAGGAGAACACCAAATAAGAATTCACGAACCGTCCGGCCTTTAGAAATACGGGCAATAAAGATTCCGACGAACGGCGCCCAGGAAATCCACCAAGCCCAATAGAAGATGGTCCAGCCGTTGATCCAGCTGCGGTTTTCCTCATTTAATGGAGCCAGCCTGAAGCTCATATCAAAGAAATCAGAGAAATATCTTCCGAGGGTATCGGTAAACATATTGAGGATATACATGCTTGGTCCGACAATGAATAGAAGAAGAAGCAGAAATAGTGCTAATCCCATATTAATATTACTTAAGTATTTGATTCCTTTCCCGATTCCGGACCAGGCAGACCAGATGAACAGCACTGTGGCAATGGCCAGTACAAGGATTTGAACAGTAAAATTATTCGGCGTTCCAAATAAGTAGGCAAGACCGCCGGTAATTTGGGCTGAACCGAAACCAAGGGTAGCAGCCACACCGATGACTGTTGCAAACACGGCCAGTACGTCAATGATTTTTCCGAGTGCCCCTCTCATCATTTCTTCTCCGAATAAAGGAGTAAGAGTGGCACTGATCAAGCCGGGAGCGCCCTTATTGAACTTGAAGTAGGCCAGGATCAATCCAACTATTCCATAGACTGCCCAGGCATGGATGCCCCAGTGGAAGAATGAATACTTTAAAGCTTCTTTTATTGCTTCGTTTGATCCTTCGTCACTCATGGGACTGCTGATAAAGGCGTGCGAAATAGGTTCGGCGGTTGTCCAAAAAACAAGCCCAATCCCCATTCCCGCACTAAAGAGCATGGCAAACCAAGAAGATTTGCTGAACTCGGGCTCGTCATCCTTCTTTCCCAGTTTTAACTTACCAAACTTGGAGAACATGAGGAAAACACAGAAAAGAAGAATGGCGATAACAATCAGCAAGTAGAACCAGCCAAAATCACTCAAAATCCGGCCAGTTAAATTAGAAGAAAAATTATTTAAATTCTCAGGAGCAATTGCTCCCCAAATAACAACTATCAAGGAGATAGCCAAAGCATACCAAAATACATGTGTTGCTTTACTCATACCTTCACCTCTCAAAAAAATTTAGAGTTTGAGAGTATCCAACTCTACGATTATAACATAATTTTCGAAATAGTGCTTTCAATTCCAGAGAGCTGAAGGCTATCGGCTTGATAAAAGCTGATAGCCTTCCTTCTTATGCCAGGTCTTCTAACACTCTCTGGGTTCCTGCTGCAAAGTTCTCCGTGGAACTTTTAATAGTAATCCCATCATCCTTAGGTTCCGGAGGATCTCCAGCCCCTACCCAGAAGAACGTTACCTCTTCTGCACCGTAACTCCGGGCTGTTTCAGCCATGATAATATCACCCTTGCTGTCGCCAAAAACATACACCGTTTTTTCTGACCCAGAAGTTTGATCCAGTATCCACTGTGCACCGACCTTTTTGGAGAGGTCAGGCGGGATTACATCCACCCCGTAAGTAGAGACAACAACCTTCTTGTCAAACTTATCAGCGATTTCCTTGGCTTCTTCTGCGAAAGCCTTTAACGCTTGTCTTGTCTTTTTGAGATGTTCACCGTCTCCCGGATCGCCGTGAACCGCTTCAACCGTCCCCATGGACTCCTTTGTCTCATCCCATTCTATCAGGCCGTTATAGTCAGGTTTTTCACTGATTTTTTGAAGTTTGTCTTTTACTTTATCTTGAATGACAAAATCATCATCAAGCTGCCATTTGTGGATATCAGGTCCTTTGCCTTTAATGGCACCATGTTCAGCGACACAGTATAGACTGGACCAATCTTGGTCTTTATTCAGGGAGGAAAAAATGTTCTCTGCCAGCCATTTTCTTGACCGGCCAGTTATGAAGGCCAGCTTCTCGTTTTGCTTGTAAAGCTTTTCGATTGAATGCAAAACCTCTTCGCTCGGCCGGGCGTGTTCATCCGTCAGGACTCCGTCCACATCAAACATAAAGAATGTCATAGTAGCCTCCTTTCATAAGGTTCTTTATACCCTATATCCCTATAAAGTAGGCCTTTAAAAGTATAAAAAGTTTGGAGCGGGAAACTCGCACATTTTAATGATTTGTAGGCAGGGCTTTGACCAGTAAGTAATAGAGTTTAAGGATATTAGGTTGTCCCTGAAGAAGGCTCAATCCAGTTAAAATTATCGGGGTGGCTTGGAAAGTAGTTTATTCTATGGTGGGTTAGAGCGGATCTTTTATGATGTTCAGAGATGAGGTTTCAGTTAGCCGTAGAAAAGCCTAAGTTTCAAAGGGTGTCCGGAAAAATGGACCGAATTTTATAGGAGGCGCAGAGAAGAAGCTTCATTTTGCAGGAGAATAGTCCAGGTTTTAAAGGGTGTGCAAAGGAAATGGTGTATTTTTCTTATAAAAGATCCGGAAATTCCAAGATGCCTAATAGAAAAATGGCCCATTCTGCAAAAGAATGGACCGGGTTGTGTGAGCAGTCCGTAAGAAGTTATCTTATACCGGAATGTACTGCCGATTGTGTTTGATAGAAGATCAAATCACCATTCTTTCGGCTCATAATCCAGCTCGCGGAATAGCTGCTGCTTCTCTTTCTTTGTCAAATCCCGCCATTGACCTACAGGCAGGTTTCCTAAGTGAATATTCATAATGCGGACCCGCTGAAGCCGGAACACTTCGTATCCGAGAGCTTCACACATGCGGCGGATTTGCCGGTTCAGCCCTTGAGTCAGGATGATTTTAAAATCAAATTTGGAAAGCTGTTCGACTTCGCATGGCAGGGTTTTGGTACCGAGGATTTTAACCCCTTCGGCCATCTGCTTAAGGAATTCAGGTGTGATCGGCTTGTCGACGGAAACGATATATTCTTTCTCATGCTGGTTTTCCGCTCTCAGGATCTCATTGACGATATCACCATCGTTTGTCAGCAGAATCAACCCGTCTGAGTCTTTATCGAGACGGCCGATATTAAAGATTCTTAATGGATGGTTTACGAGGTCCACAATATTGCCTTTTACATTCTTTTCCGTGGTACTGGTAATTCCGACCGGTTTATTCAGGGCAATATAAACGTTATTGCGGGCTACCCTGATTTGCTGCCCGCTCACCCGTATATCATCGCCTGGATGAACTTGGTCACCGATATTTGCCCGCTTGCCGTTGATTGTCACTCTTCCCTCTTCAATCAGCCTGTCTGCCCCTCGCCTGGAAGCTTTTCCGGCCTCACTGATGAATTTATTTATACGCAATTTCACACACACCTTCATTTATGTCATTGTAGCTTTAAGAATATCCAATTCACGATACGTTTTCAAGAAATCGTTAAGTGGAAATTAGTTTATTAAGAGAAAAATAAAATCCCCTTCTCAATCTGGAAGGGGTACAGGAGTAATCAAGAAATTGTTAAGGAAATGAAGATTAAGCGCCTAAGGGTGTATTTGCTTTATTGATGTTCCATGTTGTCATTGCTCCCTTCACGCAGAATAGGAAGAGAGCAGCAGCGGAATGAACCGCCAGACTTAATGATTTCAGTAATGTCAACTTCCAATACATCATAGCCTCTGTCACGGAGCTGTTTGTTTACCTCTTTATTAACCGGAAGACTGAAGATCTTTTTATTTCCGATGGAAAGGACATTGGTTCCAAGGGTAAATTGTTCTTCTTTTGAAACATCAATCAATTCATAGCGGGAGCCGAAGAATTCAATGTCCTCTTCAGTCATTGCCTCGCGGTAGATGATGGCCTCTGTCGGTGAAATGACATTGAAGACACAATCCAAATGAAGAAACTCTTCCTTGAATTTGATGCCCTTTATTTCAAAATTCGGCAGGAGGCTCTGCAGGTGGTCAACGGATTCCTGTGTTGTTCTGTTGCTAAGTCCGACATAGATGGTGTTTTGATCGATCATGACATCACCACCCTCAATCTTGTCTTCAGCCAGATTGTAATAGGACAGATTTTCTTCATCGAGCCATTGCTTTAAAACTTCTTCTTCGCCTTTTCTGGCATCGCTGGCCATTTTAGCGACGAAAATTGTCTGGCCAAGGGTAAAGCCGATATCGCGGGTGAATACTTGCTCATGATATTTTTTATGATAAGGAAGGAGTGCCACTTCCACACCGTTATCCCTCAATGTTTTAACAAATTTACCGTGCTGCTCGACGGCTTTTTCTATATGTATGCCTTCCTCCTTGTACTTTCGCTGTGTCTCGTTGATGACATCCCTGATCGTCATATAGTGAGGTTCACAAAGAATGACACGCTTCAAGGTATCATATTCGCTGTTGCACAAAGTCCTGTATTTGCCTTGAGATTCTGTACTCATAAGAACTCTCCTCATCAAACAAAGTTATCTATAGGATAAACAGTTTTGACATATAATATTTACTCTTTAACGCTTTACCGCACCAAGAGGGACAGTCCCTCTTAGTGCGGTAAAGTGTTAATGTATAATAGTTTATTTGTAGGAGAAAAGATATTAAAAACTTTTGAAAACTTAGCTGAATTGGAAATGATTTTCAAGAGCATTCATAGTATAAAAGGTTGAGTAGATTTGTGATATAGTAGGTATAACATGAAACCGTAAGTTTTGCTGCTTGTGGTTTTATTTCATAATAGAGAGTGAGAGGTTTATTATGTTAATGACCGAAGATCAGTTCATGATTCAAAAGCTTCAGGATTTGTTTAAAGGAACTTCTGGAGATATAAATAAAGACATCGTTAAAGCCCAACAGTATATGGACGGGATCAAAAGCCTGATTGAGATTTGCGGAGATGATCCAGGCCGGGACGGGCTGCAGGATACACCATTCCGAGTGCTCAAAGCATTCATGGAATACACGGAAGGCTACAGGGAAGACCCGAAAGCTCATCTTGAGAAAGTATTTGATGTACAGCATAAAGAGCTGGTGATGGTAAAAGATATTGAATTCCATTCCATGTGTGAACATCACTTTGCACCATTCTTTGGTGTAGCTCACGTCGGCTATATCCCAGATAAGAAGATCACGGGCTTGTCG
The DNA here is from genome assembly GCF_046237645.1 of Rossellomorea sedimentorum. Taxonomy (GTDB): domain Bacteria; phylum Bacillota; class Bacilli; order Bacillales; family Bacillaceae_B; genus Rossellomorea; species Rossellomorea sedimentorum. Next base: position 4,121,993 of record NZ_CP143546.1, on the reverse strand, counting down.
AAAATCGGCCGCATGGTGGAAGGGTATGCCAAACGTTTTCAGGTTCAGGAAAGACTGACGAATGAAATTGCCCAGGCAGTCGAAGATATTCTTGCACCTCAAGGGGCGATGGTTGTCATTGAAGCAAAACATATGTGTATGTGTGGACGAGGCATCAAGAAATCAAATGCTTCGACAACAACGACAGCCGTCAGGGGATTGTATGCCGAAAAAGCGGATGCAAGGATGGAATTCTTAACCCTTCTAAATAGATAAAGTCGATAGTGCAGGTGAAAATAATGAGACATGCAGTGATCACTGCGGGTTCCAAAGGGCTAGGGAAAAAGGTTACTGAGCAATTTCTGAAAAAAGGCTGTTCGGTTACCGTCAATTATAAAAGTGACGTTGAAAGGATCGAACAATTAAAGCAGGAATGGGCGCCTTATATTGACCGGCTTCAATTTGTTCAGGGCGATATCACGAAAAAAGAAGATATCGTTAACATTATTCAGCAGGCAATGAACCGATTCGGCCGCATTGATTATTTGATCAATAATGCCGGCCCTTATATTTTTGAGCGCAAGAAGCTGATCGACTATGAGGATGCTGAGTGGGAGGAGATGATCAACGGTAATTTGACAGCTGTTTTTCACTTCCTGAAATTGACCATTCCGATCATGAGAAAACAACAATTCGGCCGGATCGTCAATTACGGCTTCCAGGATGCGGAGCACTCCCCTGGCTGGATATACCGCTCGGCTTTCAGTGCGGCAAAAGTGGGGTTGGTTTCTTTAACGAGATCTATCGCCTTAGAGGAAGCTGAATATGGAATTACCGCCAACATGGTTTGTCCTGGAGATATCAGAGGAGAGATGAAGGAGTCATCGATTGCAGAAGCAAGAGAAATCAGGGATGACCGGACTCCCATCGGAAGGTCCGGGACAGGCGAGGACATTTCCCGTCTAATTGGCTTCATTTGCGATGAGAACTCCGACCTCATCACAGGGAGCATCATCTCCGCTACTGGTGGAATCAATGTTGTTAACCGAAATGGTATGGTCAGCGACTAAAAAGATCCTGCATCCAATAGGATGCAGGATCTTTTTATATTAGCGCACCCTCACTTCTGAACCGATTGCAAGGCTGCGTGGATCGATCTTAGGATTCAGTTCATGTAACTCATCTAATGTAAGTCCTGGAGCATGAGATTAAAATTTAGGGAATGAGAGAAAAACGATAAAGCGTGCCCATGAACTGAATGACTTTGGAACAGTTTCTAACGCTCATGAAGGAGGGGAGAAATAAAGAGATCGTTGATTGAACCCGCGAAGTCTTTGATAGAATTGCCAGACTCGATGATAGAACGTCTAAAGTCGCCGATAGAATACTAAAACTCGTCTAGAACCACTTAAGTCTTCAACAATGATTACCAAGAACTTAAAAAACCCCTGACAGATGTCAGGGATTAGTAATAATCAACGCATTACCTATCGGGCTGGCATGGCATCCGCTTGATTTGCTTCTAGCTTAAATTTCCCCAAGTACCAGAAACCGCCGTCCGAGGAAGAACCGATTGGGGAAAATAAGGCGATTCCTGTGGAGGTGACCCCATCTGTTTCATATTCATAGACTCCTTCGCTCGAACCGATATTTTCCCCGGCTTTTCCATACTTACTTCTAATAGCATCAGGCTGCAATTCGGGGAGGAATCTTACAGATAACTGGTATTGCTTTTCGGTATCGGGCCGTTCAAGAACAATGAGGAAGCTGCCATCATCCGAGGTTTCGCCTGTCTCCTCCAGTATATATTCATCCAACGGTTCAACAACTCCATTGATGACATCTAAATACTCTTCATTGTCAGGATATTGTTTTACCCCAGAATGGATGACGGCTCCTTCTGGAAGATTTGTCTGGCCGCGGATGACAAGCCTGTTGCGGTTATATTGAACAGTGGCTTCCAAGGTGATTGTTTCCTTTCCTTTCGCTATTTCGGGAGACTTTTGTTTCTCTAATGTCTCATCGACCCAGACAACCCGGCAGGCAGTTAACAGTATTAAGACAATAACTGAAGTTAGAAGTTTAACAGCCTTCTTTAACATGCTTCTTCCTCTTTTCGGCCAATGAGAGTGAAGTCTTCTGCATCAGGTTCACTGTCTCTGGCAGCCGGTCTTTGCTTAACCTTTTTTCGGCGCTTTAAGCCAACATGGTTTCCTTCAATCAAAACAGACCTCAACACGGCACTGATTTCGTTTACACAGAAGATGGTAAGCGCAAAGAATAAGAGTGGACCCAGCACGATATACGGACGAATGAATACCTGCTGTATATTAATCGCAATCGTGGCGGCCCATTCATTGGTAGCCGAAAAATAAACCGGAATATATTCCAATATCCCCATGTTGGACGTCATCAGTCCGCCAAGACAGATATGCAGGATTCCCAGCTGGATTAAGAGAATCAGCGTTTGCGAAAGTTGTTCAGAGAACATCACGATGGAATGTCGCCCGAAGTGAGGCATTAAATGCTTTCTAATCAAGTGAAAGCGGCTGGCTCCCATTTGCCTGGAGGCCTCGATGAACTCCTGTTTCATAAAGTCATTCATTCCTTGACCGATGTACATACCGAGAGACGGAATGACAATGAGTGCTATGACGATGACTTCAATTAAGGCAAAGCGAATGCTGGTAAGCGCATCGTTTTCGTAGGCGATCTGAAGCGGATACAGCAAAATATAACCGACAATGGCTAAGGGGATGAAGTTAAACGTATCCCAAAACCCTTTGAATCCAGAGCGAAACCACCCCGGCATGAAAGCATAAGTAAGCCCAGTGGCAAACCCGCCGGCCATTCTTAGCAATGCGATCGCCAGTGCACCGAGCAGCGTATACTTAGCACCGTCCACGAGCATCAGAAAGATATTTCTTCCAATCTTGTCACTTCCCAAGGGGGGCATCTCGGAAGGCGAGTAAGGCGGCGCTGCAATGACCTTATTGGTTTCGGGATCCTTTAAATAAGGAGGTCCAGATTCCGACAAATCAGGATAGAGAACGGGAACGAGAAAGCTTCCGATAACCATCCCGGTGATAATCACAAAGGGAATCCAAAAACGGAATGACTTAAATACACTCATACCTCAAGCTCCCCTCCAATCGTTTTTGTCAAAAGAATCCGGCTGATGCTGAAGATGATAAAGAATGGAATATAAATAAGCAGCATTCCAATAAAGAAAGCACTTGGCTTGGCAGTGGCTGTCGCCAGCAAGACGAACATAAACCCATTGATATTAAAAAGGATCTCAATAATCAGCAGGTTAGAAAGCATTAAAAGGAAAATCGGTTTAATATGATAGTAGAATTGAATCCAGACATTCCGGAACAGATGGACCCACAGGGTATACGCTTTCGAAAACCCTTTTGAAAAAGAATATTCGACATATGGCCTGTCTTCCTCTTCCCTGATTTGGAAGAGGAACTGCTTGGTGAGAAAAGCAATGGGCAGAACAGACAGGCAGACAATCGGCAGCACATAGATTTTATCTTCACCCAGCTTGTAAATATCAAACAACAGGATATCCGTCTGCTTGAAAAGCCAGATGATGAATAATTGTAAAGAGACGACAATCAAAACATCCGGAAGGGAATCAAACACATCCAGGATCCTCATGGAAATCCGGTACGCCCATCTAGGGAGGAACATAATCAGATAACTGATGGAAGCCGAAACAACAACCGCAATGGCAAACGCTGTGATTAACAGGAGGAATGAATATCCAAACAGTTTCAGCAGCATAGGAAAGAGCGGATAGGTTTTTTCATCCTGCCCCACCGTAATGAATATAGAACCTGGGTTCAATAAATCATGGAAGATTTGTTTTAAAGTATTAAGATATTTAGCGATATGTATAACAAGTTCATGATCGTAAAAAAGCAAAGAACCGGCAGCGCTGAATAAAAATAATCCTGCGCACGTCAGCAGAAACTGGATGGGCAGCCATATGAACTGCTTCATGAAAAGCCTCCTTAGCCACTTAAAGTGAAATTTCATTTCCAGAAAGTCCCTTTGTGTTACAACTACATTTCAAATTTTTCAGATTATTTCACCCTATACTATAACACTTACAAATTATTCCTTCAAGGAAGATCTTTTTCTGATATTTTACTAGATAAAGGTAATAAAAGCCCGGTATGATAATAATAGACATTTGGGAGATACTATTATTTTTTGTAGATTAATTGAGAAGAATGAAGGGGATAAGTATGACAGAACAAAAAGCGATTCAACAATTACAGACACCGCACACAACTACAAGCTTAACTGAAGATTTTCAACAAATGGGGGTAAGAAAGGGTATGACCCTGATTGTTCATTCATCTTTAAGCTCCCTGGGATGGGTTTGCGGAGGTGCTGTCGCCGTGGTGAAAGCGTTGATGGAGGCAGTAGGAAATGAGGGGACACTGATTATGCCTTCTCAATCTGCCGGCAACTCCGACCCGGCGGAGTGGGAGCAGCCGCCGGTACCCAAAGAGTGGTGGCCGATTATCCGCGAGGAAATGCCGGCATATGACCCGGATTATACTCCGACAAGAGGCATGGGGGCGATAGCAGATACATTCAGAGGGTTCCCGGGTGTAAAAAGAAGTTCACATCCAGTGTATTCATTTACTGCCTGGGGAAAGCATGCTGATTATATCCTGAGTGAACAACCACTGGAGGAAGGGTTTGGTCCGAATTCCCCACTGGCTAAAATCTATGAATTGGACGGAGAAATCCTCTTGCTGGGTGTTACTCATGACAGCAATACGTCCCTTCACTTTGCCGAACACAGCATTCAGGGTCGTGAAAGAGTTCAAAAAGGGACGGCGATGAAAGAGAATGGCCATCGTGTTTGGAAGACGTATGAAGAAATTCTTTATGACTCGGATCCTTTTGAAAAACTGGGGGAAGAGTTTGAGAAAAATCAGCCTGTAAAAACGGCGATGATCGGGAATGCAGCCTGTAAACTGATGAAACAGCGCTCAGCAGTGGACTTTGCACGAGACTGGCTGCAGGAGAATCAACCCAATTAAATATTGGACCTTGGAAAGGAATGGGATATGAGATGAGTGAAAAACTGTTAAGAGTGGGGACGACCTATCTTCCTGTACGAAATGTTGCATCGGCCGCTGAATGGTATGCAGTTAATCTAGGGGCAGAAGTTAACTACCAGGATGAGGATAAGGCCATTTTGAACTTGGCTAATCAGAGCTTCTTCCTTGTTCACGCAGGAAGGAATCAATCGTCAAACTTCTTTGACAAAAATGGTGAAGAGCACTTTGCTTTAACTTTTGAAGTCAACGGTTTGCCCGCATTGAGTGAGATTCAGGAAGATTTCAAAAAGAAGAAAATGAAAGTCGGCGATATAGAAGACAGGGGCCATGCTGGCAGAAATTTTGTTTTCTGGGACATGGATGGCAATAAATTCGACGTTTGGAGCGAACTCAGTCCGGAGTTTAAGGAGAAGTATACGATTCAGTGATTGTTTCACGTGAAACGCACGTCAGGATGGCGGAGTTAGGGGTTAAAATGTTGTTATAGGAATAGCATTCATTTAAGCTCCAGGATTGGCTGCATCATTTTCTGGGATATGGAGGAGGGTTCAATGACCCAAACACACTATGAAAAAGCGACTTTTGCCGGCGGCTGTTTTTGGTGCATGGTATCTCCTTTTGATGAGAGGGAAGGCATTCAAGAGGTTGTTTCTGGATACACAGGCGGTACTAAGGAAAGTCCAACCTACGGTGATGTGGTTTCTGGCAATACAGGGCACAGGGAGGCTGTTCAAATTACATTTAATCCTGAGCTGTTTCCTTATGAAAAGCTTATGGAGCTGTACTGGCAGCAGATCGATCCTACTGACTCAGGAGGCCAGTTCAGTGACAGGGGAACAGCTTATACAACGGCCATCTATTATCATCATGAGAGCCAAAGGGAAAAGGCGGAAATGTCTAAAAAGGAGCTTGAAGACAGCGGGCGGTTTAACGAACCGATTGTGACGAAGATCCTTCCTGCCCAGCCTTTTTATCCAGCCGAAGAATATCATCAGGATTTTTATAAAAAAAATAACTTCAGGTATGAACTCTACCGCAGAGGTTCGGGCAGGCAGGAATTTTTGAAAGAGTACTGGCCGAAAGATACTTCCCATCTTAAAGATAAGCTGTCGCCGATGCAGTATTATGTCACGCAGGAGAATGGAACAGAGCCGCCTTTCGAAAATGACTATTGGGATAACGACCAAGAAGGGATTTATGTCGATATTGTCTCCGGCGAACCGCTGTTCACCTCCAAAGATCAGTATGACAGCGGCTGCGGCTGGCCAAGCTTCACAAAGCCCGTCATGTCTGCAAGTGTGAAAGAAAAGTATGATCTAAGCCATAGAAGCACAAGGGTGGAGGTCCGGAGCCGGGAGGCCGATTCCCATCTGGGCCATGTATTTGAGGATGGTCCGGGAAAGAATGGATTGAGGTATTGTATCAACTCAGCTGCCTTGCGGTTCATCCCTGTAGAAGATCTTGAAAAAGAAGGATATGGGGATTTTAAAATTCTCTTTCCTGGAGCAGGAGATTAAAAAAAGCTTGATGGAATTTCCATCAAGCTTTTTCCGTTACATCCACCGCAGTCATATGCTGTTTTGGTTCCGGCACCCGTGATAGGATGATGATTCCTATTATAAAGAGAAGGACCAGGCTGAAAACGCCTGTACTTGAGTCACCTGTCACCTGGGCTGTGACGCCGACAAGTAAAGGGCCCATAATCGAGGCGAACTTACCGAAAATATTATAAAAACCGAAAAACTCATTGGAATTCTGTTTCGGCACCAACTTTGCGAAATAAGAGCGGCTCAGTGCCTGGATGCCTCCTTGTGAGGTGGCAACAAGCATGGCCAAGATCCAGAAGTCCAGCGTGGTTTCAAGGAAGTAAGCATAGATACAGACAAAAATATAAACAATGATTCCGACATAGAGCATTTTCTTCCCTGTAAACTTCTCGGAAAGCCTTCCGTATAGGACCGCAAATGGAGCCGCCACGACTTGAGTGACAAACAAAATGATTAACAGACTGGTGGATGAGATACCGAGATCTGATCCATAGGCTGTAGACATCGTAATGATGGTTCCAACTCCATCAATATAAAAAAAGTAGGCAAGCAGAAACAAAAATAATGGCCGGTATTTCTTGATTTCCTTAAACGTTTTGCCGAGACGCTTGAAACTGTTGACCACCGGGTTCGGCTCCGGCTCGACATAGTGACGCTGATGGACATGCTTAAACATCGGGATGGCAAACAGTCCCCACCACAGAGTGGTGATCAGGAAGGCAATCTTGCTTGCCACCGTAGTGGAAAGAGGGATGGTCCCGCTTTGAGAAAGCACGATGATGACGATGCTGATGAGGAATGGGATGGTACTTCCGATATACCCAAGCGCAAAGCCTCTCGAGGAAACTCTATCCATCTTTTCATCTGTTGTAATATCAGTCAGGAAAGCATCGTAAAATACATTCGCACCTGCAGAACCGACGGCCGCAAAGGTATAACAGATCAACAAAAGGAGCCACTGATCACTGGGGATGAAAGCCAAAAGGGCAGTGAAACTCACACCCAGGACAAAAAAGAAGGTAAAGAACTTCTTTTTAAACCCTTTATAGTCGGCAATGGTGCCCAGAATCGGCCCAAGCATCGCTAGTATAAAAGTAGCGATGGCGATGGTATACCCTAAATAGGCAGTAGAATCCGAGGCACTTACCCCTGCTTTGGTGGCGGCAGCCTTATAAAACAACGGAAAAACAGCAGTGGATATGATGATGGTATAAGCGGAATTAGCCCAATCATAATACATCCAGCTGTTTTCTTCTTTTGTAAAAGCCTTCATCGGTCTAGACCTCCCGGAAACGATTTCCGTTTATTTTCGTACAAGTAAAGCAGGGTTGAGAATGAAGTGTACGGAAACTTCACATACATTTTACAGTCGTAAAAGGTCTTCCACAGCGGATCCGTCTGTATCTCCGAGATCAAGTCCCAGCAGCCTGGCAAATGTAGGTCCTTCATCAGGGAGGTCCATCGAAGGGATGACAGCTCCCGCTTTGATTCCCTTGCCGGCAGCGATAAAGATTGTGTCATAATCCGGTTTCTCCGGTGAGTATCCGTGAGAGGCATAGGTATACTTGCCTGTTTTGACATCCCCTGGAGTGATATCATCCAGATACTGCCCTTGAATTCCTTCTGTGATGTAATAGCCCAGTGAGGCTTCAATCATGAATGCGCAAGTCTCATCAGCTCCTCTTTCTCCGGCTTCCTTGCCGGTCAGAACCCTTTCAATTCCACTCTTTTCATCTTTTCGGAGCACGTTTAAAAGATGTTCAGCTTTTTGCAAGCTTTCCAGATCATCTGGATCTTTTACATATATATATGCCGAGCCATCGCAGCTCTTGCAATAAGCTTTCCAATCGGTCACCCGGCCTTTGGCATCAACGTTGATCAAGCCTTCTTCCTTAAACAGGACATTCGGCTTAATGGCTATGGATTCATCAAGGGCACTGTGATCCCCAAGAGCCACTATGGTGGAATGTTCATAAATCCCCGCCTCCCTCAAGGCAGCTAGTATTCTCCCAAGTCTCTGGTCATGACGCTTTATGGCATTATGGGCCTCTTTGGAAGAGAAACCATGATAGTGGCGGTGGGAGTCAAGGTCTGTAAAATGGATGAGCATCAGGTTCGGCTTCTTTTTACGAATGGTTGCTACAGTCGATTCCAGCACAAAGTCATCAAGCTCAGGTTGATGAAGTCCGTTGCGAATATGGCCGAAACGCCGGTTCATCTCAAGTTGGAAGGAGCTGGTTCCATTCCAGAGGGAAACAGCAATTTGGTGGTGCCATGGACGGTTGGCAAAAATCTCGGGCATATTGTAATCAATATCTGCTTTGGCGGTCACCGGCCATAATAAAGCAGCGGTCGTCAAGCCTGCTTTTTTAGCTTCATCATACAGGGTGGTCCCATTTATATGATGTCTATGCCAGTACCAGTCTGGAGAAGGACTCCCGGGCTGGAGGTGAGTATTGTTGATGACCCCATGCTTATTGGGATAGTTTCCAGTTACGATCGTGGCGTGGCAAGGGTAGGTAACGGAAGGATAGATGGTTTTCACGTTAGGGCAATAAGAGCCTTTCTGCAAAAGCTCGTTAAAGTTAGGCATATCTTTTATCGCTGTGAAATCCAGAGAGGATAGGCAGTCAAACGAAATCACAATCAGGTGGTCTGTAAGTCGTTCCATGAAATCCTCCAAGTGTCTAAATATTTTAAAAATTACTATATGTATTAAATATAACAGAAAACTACACTGACTATACATGTTTTCGGGTGATTGAAAGACTGGGATAAAAGAAAAATTTCTGGCCATGTCTCTTGTACTAACTACCAAATAGCAACAAAGTAGTAGAAAAGAGCCTTTTGATAAAAAAAGAACCCCTCTCTACAAGGGATTCTTCTTCATCATGCCTGAATATAGTCATAATTATAATTCACTCTGTCATCATTGAAGTACTTCATAATCAATTCTTTATCGGAATGGGGAACTTCTTTTCCTTCAATAATCTGTGCTCCGTTTATACAACCGCTCGTCAGCAGCACCAAATCGTTCTCATCACTTAGAGAAAGGGCAGACAGCACTCCCTCTGCACGGGTTCTCTCCGTATAAATATTATTCGCAGAAGGATTGGAGAAGCCTGTCAGGACGTTGTTGATGATCTCATCCGGATCATTGAAATCAGGGTGATCGACGGACACCACAATTTCATCGGCCCTTCCTTCCACTGTTTCAGCCATGAGGGGCATCTTGGATTTATCTCTTGTGCCGATGCCGGTGATAAGGACGATAAGCCGGTTATAATCCAATTTTTTGACTTCCCGAAGCAGGTTGTCAAGAGCTGCCGGGGTATGGGCGTAATCCAGCATGATTTTTCTGTTCCCGTACCCGGTGAGCAGTTCAAACCTTCCTTCCGGGCCTTCTATGGAAGGCAAGGCCAGGAGAATCTGATGGATGGAGTAGCCGGAATGCAGGGCTGTACAGACAGCAGCAAGAATATTGGCTACATTGTAGTCTCCAATGACCGGAGCCCTGACAATAAACGATTTATTGTGCACATTTAACTCAAAAAACGTTTCGTGTCCCATGGTCCTTAAGTTCGATGCTTTGACATCCGCTTGAGAACGTTTATCGAGGCTGTAGGTTAGGGTATCTCCTGAATGTAATTCAAGGATATCCTCTGCCATGCCGCTGTCATCGATATTGACCACTGCTTTTTTAGCTTGTTTGAAAAGCTTGAGCTTTGCTTCTTTATAGTTTTCGAACGTTTTATGAAACTCCAGGTGTTCGGGAGAAAGGTTGGTATGTATCGCGATGTCAAACTCTATTCCCTCAACTCGCTTTTGCACAGTGGCAACCGACGATACTTCCATCACGGCTGCTTCGTCCCCACGTTCATGAAACTGGTCAAAAATGTAATGTAAATCCGAAGATTCCGGTGTTGTCGGCGTACTTTTCTTCAGATTGATTTTACCTGCAGACGATATAATGCCGGTCGTCCCTATGGAACCGGTTGGTGTACCGAGTAATGTCAGTAACGATTTCACATAGGCAGTGACTGTCGTTTTTCCGTTCGTTCCCGTCACTCCGATCGTCTTCAGTCTTTCATGTGCGCTTCTATAAAATAAGATGGACAACTTCGCGAGAAAGGCCCTGGCGTCTTGTACGAGAATAAAAGTTCTGTCATTAAACTTTCTGCTCGCTTTTTCCAGGACATCGGCATCCTCTCCGGCCAATACAGCCGCTCCATTCCGTATGGCATCTTCAAGAAAAGAATGGCCATCATGTTTTTCCCCGCTTATGCAAACAAACGCGGCATCTTTCTGCACTCTTCTAGAGTCATAATTAACATTTGTTATCTTTTTCTTTGATTGTCCCCAGAGGCGTTTGATTCCTAACTGTTCCTGTTGTGTAAAGTCAATATTCATTGGCTCTCTCCCTTTGATATGAAAGTCAGTCCTACTGATTCATATATAGTTTGACCGTAACAGCAGCGAGCATATACAAGTGGAATGAAAGCTTGTCATGCATCCCCATACTTTCTGGTTCATTTCTATCCGTCTATACCCGAATTTCTGAAAAATATTCTGGAAAAAAATTCATGCAGCACATTGTATGGCTTTATTTAGAGTTGACAGATTGGCGGGGTGAAACATGGTAGTTGATAGTGCGACTTACAAATTTGTCCATTTATCAATCAAAGGAGGAGCCCTAAATGTATGTTGTTAAATGGGGAATCTTAGGTGCAGCCAATATTGCAAAGAAAGCGATTATACCCACCCTTAAAAATTGCGATAATGCAGAAGTTACGGCTATTGCCAGCATAAGCGGCAAGGAGGAAGAAACAGCGAAAGTATTTTCGACCCAAAAGAATATGGAAGCTATGAGGAACTGTTGGATGACCATGAGATTCAGGCGGCCTATATTCCTCTGCCCAATACCCTTCACAAAGAATGGGTAACGAAAGCGGCAAGAAAAGGCAAGCATGTGCTTTGTGACCTTATGTTTAACAACTGTTAAACAATATTTATACAACACCAGCACATTGAGAGGTTTTGGAATTCTTTAGGGGGGCATATAGTAAAGCATGATAGATAACAACACTTATAAGGAGGAGAAATCATGAAAGCATTAGATTCAATCGCACTGATTCTATTAATTGTCGGAGGTTTGAACTGGCTGCTTGTCGGGCTATTTGAATTCGATCTGGTTGCAGCTATCTTCGGCGGGCAAACAGCCATACTATCCAAGATTGTATACATCCTGGTCGGACTTTCCGCCATTTACTGCATCAAACTCTTTGGCAGAATTAAAGACTAATAAGAAAAGCCATTCCTAACTCGGAATGGCTTTTTCTTATTTACTTGTTTACGGGTTCCCAGAGGTTATCAATACCCTGAACACGCTTTAAGGCTGTAATCGTTCCCTGATGAAGTCCTTCATGCCAGTTGGCAAATGAGATGACCTCGGCCACTGTTTCAAAAGCAATGTTCTTGGTCATCTGGAAAGGCTTCCCGCCTCTTTCGGATAACCTTCCCATGAACGTCTTCTTCAGTCTATCAGGCTGTCCGGAAAGCAATTCTCTTAATTGGGATAGAGATGGAACATCAGTGTCCCATTGATCCGGACTTGTGTTAAAGCCGAACAATTCTTTGAAGCTCTCCGGAACATACCCTTTCTCCCCGACGAAAGAATGGATGATGTTTTCATGAGAAAGATAGATATGTCCCAGATTCCATCGAATAGAATTTTTAAAGCCCGGGGGAACCAGATCGGCCATTTCTTCGGTAGTATTATCCAATGCTGCAATGGTTCGCATGCGGATAAATTCCATTTGTTTGAAAAGTTGTGTATCCTCCATCATTAACCCCCTATAACCTTTTTCATCTCTACTTCTGTATATGATGAAAAAAATCCTTTTATTTATGGAAAAATAGAGGAGAACGACAAGAGGACTTGAAGTTATAAAGTGGATTAATTCTTTGAATTTTAGGAAGCCGGGCTTTTGGTTAACCTTTTTGGTTGAAAAATTCTCTTGGTTCAAGGAGCATATTTTAGAGAGAGCCCAAGATTTAACCTTTATAAAGAGAAAAAAACAACTTCATTATACTTGAAACTTTTCAGACCTTGTTACGTATATGTTAGTAAGAACAAGATCAATAGGCGGAGGTGACACACATGAGTATTTTGAAAAAACTTTTCGGTAAAAAAGAGAAAGCTGTGCCGGTTGTGAAAGAGAGAAATGTTTTCACCATTGAAGTCGGGGATATCGTCGCTTATGACTTGGAAGACTATGAAGTTGTCGGCAAGCTTACATACAATGACCACGGATTTGAGTGGACTGCCTATCAGCTTGAAAGTCCCGGGCGGACAGTATGGCTCAGTGCAGAGATGGATGACCAGGTGTACCTGGGTATTTACGAAAAAGTAAAGCTGAAACTGAGTGAGCCCCTGCCTGAAGAAATTGAGTATGAAGGTACACGCTATTATCTTGATGAGTCAGGTACCGCAAGAGTAAAAGGAGAAGGCCGCGGGCAGAATGTGAATGGTATGAGCTGCCGCTATTTTGACTATGAGGATGAAGAGGAAGAAAAGTTTCTCTCCGTTGAAATTTGGGGAAGTGAAATTGAAGCCAGCAGCGGCTATGAGATCAACGAATACGAAATCAAAATCATTGCAAGTAAATAACGATATGGAGGCCTGGATATGTTTCAATTGTTTAAAAGAGTAAAGACAGTAGTTGGTTCTGAACTGAATGCCATGCTTGATAAAGCTGAAGATCCGGTGAAAATGCTGGACCAGTTCATGCGGGAGATGGAAGCGGATATCCGTGATGCTGAAGCTGCGGTGGCAAAGCAGATTGCTAATGAAAAAATGCTTCAGAGAAAGCTGGAAGAAGCAGAAAAAATGGTCGAGAAAAGACAGCAGCAGGCAGTCAAGGCATTGGAAGCAGGGAATGATGACCTGGCTAGAAGAGCCTTGGAAGACAAAAAGAATCATAGTGCCCAGGCAGATACTATACGGGAGTCCTATGAAAGAGCAAAGGCAGACGCAGACAGCCTGCGCAAAAAGCTTGATGAAATGAAAGATGAATACAAACAGATGAAGCTCAAAAAAGATTCTCTAAAAGCTCGTGCGGAGTCGGCAAAGACACGTACCAAAATGAATCGTGCCATGTCATCCATTGGCGGAGACGAATCGAGAAAAGGCTTCGAAAGAATGGAAGAGAAAGTCCTTCAATATGAAGCAGAAGCTGAAACAAGCGAGGACATGAGATCCTCAAACCGCAGTCTTGATGATGAATTGGATGCTCTCGATAAGAATAACGATATAGACGATGAGTTGGCAGCTTTGAAAAAACAAATGGGCAAGGAATAGATGTCACAGCAGGAGCCGCCTATAAGCGCGGTTCCTGCTACTATGTGTGCAATTCTTGCCGGGGGTTCCCTTTAATAGCTGCAGCGGCTTCATGAATGCAGCGTTTCAGGATTGCAATAAAGCCCTTTAAATTGGCGAGAGCGAAATTAAAGACCTTTAGAAGAGTTCTAAAGTCTATTGATATGGAGGAAGTAAAATTAAAGACCTATAAAAGAGTTCTAAAGGACTTTAAAATGGTGGAAGTTTAATTATAGTCCTTTAAAAGAACCTCCTGACTAAAGTTCGTTTAAGGTCTTAAACCGCTAAAAGAAGTCTTTAACCAATATAGATGTAACAGAAAAGTGCAAGACGAAAGAGGTGAGAGAATGAAGAGATCGTTAGCAGTCTTGATCCTTGCGGTGGTGGTGCTGGCGGGCTGCGGTCCGGGTATCGATTCTGGAGGCGGATCGATTTTCAAAGAAAGTGTAGTCGATTTTATCAATAATAACTATACCTTCTCCGACACAGTAGCGAGCGCGCAGGATAACAGCAATTATTCTGAGGTTTACATAGCGGAGAATCAATCGATAGATGAAGTGGCTAAGGCAATTCAAAATCACCAGGAACCGGTGAGGATCAGTGAGCAGAAAGACAATAAGCAGGTGCTCGTCTATGACCAGTTGTTTGTCATCATGACAACGGATGAGCAGAACAGTGCCAATACCATGATTGAAGTGGCGAATGATCAGTTTGTCCGTAACAATTACAGCCCGGATTTCTTCGATGGTCTGCTGTTACTTTGGGTACTTGATGAAGTCCTCGATGTTGATGACTGGGGCAAGAAACAGCGGCTGAAATGCAGCAGTAACCCCGCCCTTTGTTATGGCGGCTACAGCTCCTCAGGTGGGGCATTCAAAGGCTACAACAAATCGCCTATTCGCGGCGGATCCTCCTCTGTAAGGGGCGGCGGTCCGGGAGCCGGTAAGTAGGAAAATTAGAAGGGAGATTGAAAAATGGAACCATTTATTTTGACGGTTATGTATTTTGCAGTGGCAATCATTATCGTGTTATTTGGACTTTATATTTTTGAACTGCTGACACGTAAATATAAGGATTGGGATGAGGTATTGAAAGGAAACAACGCAGTGGCCCTTTCCATCAGCGGTAAAATTATCGGGATTTGCATCATCCTTGCGTTTTCGATTTACCATAGTTCAGCGCTTACTGACACATTGATCTGGGGAGTTTTCGGTGTCATCTTGCAGATGGCTGCATACTTGCTGTTTGAGCTGTTGACTAGAAAATTCTCCGTGGAAGAGCAGCTCCAAAAAGGGAATATGGCTGTAGGGATCATTACCTTTGCTGTATCCGTCGGATTGGCGTTCGTTATAGGAGCTTCGATTACATAAAAAGCGGAGGCGGCCGCACAGTAAATATGGAATGGAGCGCTAAATGTGACAGGTTTAGCATATACCTTTTTTAAAAATTACCCGAATGGCTTTTTAAACGCTGTGTTCGTAAAGATTGTTGCTATCGGAAAAATCCAAAGGGCCGGATTTTTCCCTCGGGTACAAGGGCTTATCTAACTGAACAGAGTGAATGGCTCTTTTCTTTCTTGTTTACCAGGGTAATTCCTGTGAAATATGGCTACTTCTCTTGAATTTCAGAGTGAATAGCAACAAAGTTTTAGAAAAGAGCCTTATAAAGGGGACTTATCAGTGGAGAATGACGGAATTCGAAAAACAAAAGCAATTTATTGGGCTTCAGGGATTGTCTCGATTTGCGGGATCATCTTTGAAGTCCTGTTTGGTGCAGCCGGATCATATATACTTGGTGATGGCGTGAAGCAATATACCCTGACGATCTCTCTCTTTTTGACGGGCATGGGTATTGGCGCTTCGGTCAGTGAAAAAGTGACAAAGAATCTCATTGTCTCCTTCATCTGGATTGAGCTGCTCATCGGCTTGATTGGCGGGCTCTCGGTCTTCACATTATTTGGCGTGACCGCTTTCTTCAGCGAAGGGTCGGATGCTTTCTTCCTTTATGCGGTGACCACCATTGTGGGAGCTTTGACTGGAGTCGAGCTGCCGATACTGATCCGCAAAGCAAATGAGATAGGAGAAACGTTGAACCGCAGTACCGCCAGGGTTCTTTTTTCCGATTACGCCGGCGGTTTGATCGGCGGGCTGTTGTTTGTCTTTTTGCTGAGACCGCAGCTGGGCCTTGTGAAGACGGCTTTTGTTGTCGCCCTGGTGAACGTGATTGTCGCGATTTGGCTTATGTTTTACTTTAGAGATGAGATTCGTTCAGTGAAAAAACATGGAACAGCGGGCATCCTCGTTTTTATCTTTCTATTATCGGGGGTGTTTTGGGGTGAGGAGATGGCCTTTTCTTTTGAACAAAAGCTTTACCGGGACCCCATTGTTCACTCGGAAAACACCAATTATCAGCAGATTATTTTAACCAAGGAACAGGGAGACTTGCGAATGTTCCTGGATGGACAGCTCCAGTTCAGTTCTTCGGATGAATACCGTTATCATGAAACCCTTGTTCATCCTGCGATGGCTGCCGCGGATAAAAAAGAGAATGTCCTTATATTGGGCGGGGGCGATGGTCTGGCGATAAGGGAAGTAAGGAAATATGAAGAAGTCAAGCAAATCACCCTGGTGGACCTTGACCCCCGGGTCATTGAGCTTGCGCGTACGAATCCGGCCATTGCGGAATTAAACGGTCATGCTTTTGAGGACGAACGGGTAAAAGTCATCAATCAGGATGCCTTCACTTTTATGGAAAGATCTGATGAATTTTTTGATGTCATTCTGGTTGATTTGCCTGATCCTAATAATGAATCGTTAAATAAGCTTTATACGCTTGAATTTTACCAGCTGCTTCGCAATCATCTCCCTCCCGGCGGGGCGATGATGGTGCAGAGTACAAGCCCGACTTTTGCCACCGAAGTGTACTGGACGATCGATAAAACGATCAACGCTGCAGGCCTTCAGACCGAGAACCTGCATGTTGATATTCCGAGTTTCGGGGACTGGGGATTTGTGCTTGCTGCCCGGGAAGAGCCCTCCCTTTCTGAATTGACTTTAAAGGTGGAAACGCAGTTCTTAACGGAGGAAGTCCTCAAAGGGATGGGGGCTTTCGGAAAAGATACTGATTCTTTTATAACCGAGCAGGATGGAAGTGTGGTTGACCTTGAAGTCAATACCTTGATAAACCCGATTTTAATTCAAAAATATGAAAAAGCGTGGTCGACGTATTAGGCACCCATCTGCCTAATACGTTTTTTTACTCCAAAAACGGTTAATGTAATAAGGCATGGAGCATTTTACCGCGAATATCATTCATGTTCTAATAAATACTGAATACAATAAAGTGTGTTATTAGCTCAGGATCGTCCTGAAAACTAACAAAAAGGTGTGTTTGGATTTGGAAATAGACAGCAATTTGCAGCAAATCACAAGTACATTACAAGCCAGAGCGGGCAGCAGCGTCAATGTGATACTGGAAAAAAACTTTCCGGGAAAGAAGATTGCTGGGGGAAAGTACAACATGGGCACACATACGATCACGATGTATATTGAAGAAATCAAGAGACAGTGTAAGATGCTGTTCTCTACACTGGAATATTTTTATGAATATTTTACAGTCGTTTTTGCCCATGAATTGGGACATGCCGAAGACGAAGAATTAGAGGAACTGGCAGCCAGAATGGATACAGCAGATGACTATGAACGAAAAAAAATCGCTTTACAGATTGAAGAAAATGCCTGGTGCATCGCCAAGGAACTGATTCCTGAAATCAACAGCAACTTCACACGACAAATCATACAGGAATCCTTGATGTCCTATCGCGACCAGGTTAAGAGTGAAACGGTCTCTGTACCGGCCTGCATAATTCCATGATGCTCTATTCATACTATACCTGTACGAACACAAAGGAGAGATGAACATGGGACGCACGAAGTCTGGCAACGCAAACGCACAGCGTAACGACAACCAGAAAAAAGGGAACCGGACGAGTACTGAAATGGTCGAATTCACGACTGGTGACGTGAAGAAGAAAAAGGATCGATTCCAGGATTGATGAAAAGGGCATCTCTCAGGAGGTGCCCTTTTTGTATGGTGGTTGAGCTTTATGGGTTGTGCGTAATGAGTGTCGGATGCTGTTGGGAGTTGTCGAATGGTCGATAAGTAATGGGTTTCCGCCGATAAAATTTGAAAATCGCTGATAAAATTAAGAAATCGCCGATAACAGTCGACCAGGCTGAGACAGAACTGCGCTGAAAAATTCAGTTTTCGTTATTCGCCAGGTTTTGGCTGATATACGACAGAAGCTGGTCGATAGTCGACATCACACGGCCGAAAAACGACAAACCAAGTGCGTTATTCGACAAGAATCCGCTGATAACCGAAAAAGCAAATATCTCAGTACTTCAATTTCTTCAAAGGCTTTAAAGCAGGTCCTTCCAAAACATCGCCATCAATGGAGAAGCGGGAGCCGTGACACGGGCAGTCCCAAGTGCGTTCACCGTGATTCCAGTGAACTTCGCATCCTAAGTGAGTGCACGTGGTATCAACAAGGTGAAGTTTGCCTTCTTCATCTTTGTAACCTCCGCCTTTTTGGCCGTTGACGGATACGTGTGCACCTTCACCTGCTTTCAGATCCTCAGGTGATTTGGAAGCAGGGGTCACTTTGCCTTTAATCAGATGCTTGGCCACATCTCCATTCTCTCGAAGAAAATGCTTTATGCTCGGATCGGCTGCAAATCGGGAAGGATTGAATATCTCCTCATAGGGACTGGATTTTTTAATGATTAAATCCGAAAGAATCATTCCAGCCGCAGTCCCAGATGTCATTCCCCATTTTTTGAAACCGGTCGCCACAAAGATATTTTTCAGGTTGGATGTAAGCTGTCCGATATATGGGACCTTATCAACGGAGATAAGATCCTGGGCGGACCATCGATAAGGAATTTCAGAAATACCGAGAACGGACTCAGCGTATTCCTCTAAAGCGTTGTAGTGCTTGACTGTATCTTTGCCCTGTCCGGTTTTATGGTCATCTCCGCCAACCAGAATTAACTTTTCGCCGTTTACGTCTGTATAACGGAGCGAACGTGAAGGGCTTTCGGCATTCAAGTACATGCCGCCCGGAAATTCTTGTTTTGCTTTAATTCCAAGGATATAGGAGCGGCTTGCATACATTTTCGTGAAATAGAAGCCCTTTCCATCAAAGAAAGGAAAGTGGGAGCAGATCAGGACGTTGGTGCAGGTTAATTTGTATCCCTCCCTCGTCACAATGACAGGGTTGTCTCCTTCCTGAATATCCACGGCCGTTGTATTTTCATAAATGGTGCCGCCATTTTTCGTGAACTCCTCCACAAGGACTTTCAAATATTTCAGGGGATGATACTGGGCCTGCTTTTTCATGACAACAGCTGATTTGATCTCTATGTTGATCGGCAGCTGCTCAACCAGTTCGCCCTCAATGCCGAGTTTGCTGTAAGCGGTGAACTCCTTCCGAACCTTTTGATCGTATTTTTCGGTGGTGGAATAGACATAGGCATCTTCTTCAGTCAGGTCACAATCGATGTGCAGGTCGCTGACATTCTTTTTTATGTATTGAAGCGCATCGTCATTGGCCTGATAGTACGTTTTCGTGAGGTCGACGCCAAAATGCTGAATGAGTTCATCATAAATAAGCCCATGCTGTGCTGTAATTTTGGCCGTCGTATGGCCGGTTGTGCCATTGAGGATCTTGTTTGCCTCAAGGATGGCTACATTTTTCCCTTGCTTGGCCAACTCATAGCCTGCAGTAATACCGGCAATTCCTCCCCCGACGATGGCAATATCCACCTCTGTATCCTGGCTGAGCGATGGATAGCTGTTAAAGTTCACCGATTCTCTCCAATATGGTTCCGGCGGCTGACTCAACGCCTGTTTTTTATCCTTTTCTGACATAATACTCCTCCTAGCATTAAGCTGATAAGACTATACTTTCCAAAAAGAGGATAATTATGCTTTGGTGACAGGCACATCCCGGTTTTTGTCGAATGCAAGGAACAGTTGTGTACAAGACACTAAACACGTCAATTGTACCAGGTACCTACCTCGCAATCGCCCACCAAAAAAGACCCCGCGGATTTGCGGAGTCCTCAACATTATATTAACTTTTCAGCCGCTTCCACAGTCTGTTTCAGAAGCATCGAGATGGTCACAGGGCCGACCCCGCCCGGAACAGGTGTAATCCCATCTGCGCGTTCAAGGCATTCTTCGTAGTCAACGTCCCCGATATTGCCTTTATTATAACCGGCATCCAATACCATGGCTCCTTCTTTGATCCAGGAACCTTTTACAAAATTCGGTTTGCCGACGGCCGCTACGACGATGTCAGCTCTCCTAACGATGTCTTCAAGGTTTTCAGTATAAGAATGGCAGGTCGTCACCGTGGCATTCCGATTCAAAAGCATCATGGAAACGGGTTTCCCTAAGATAGGGCTGCGTCCAATGACGACAGCATGCTTTCCTTCAATAGGCAGCTTATAATAATCCATGATGGCCAGAATAGCTGCAGGCGTACAAGAAGGATAGGTGCCGAAACCGAGTGATGTCTGGCCGAACCCTAAGGATGTCACTCCATCCACATCTTTTTCAATTGCAATGGCTTCAAAGGCAGCTCGTTCATCTATTTGAGGGGGAACAGGATGCTGCAAGAGGATCCCATGCACTTCTTCATCCTCGTTCAATGATTGAATCGTTTCCAGTAATTCTTCCGTTGTAGTGTCGGTTGGCAGATGTATTCTTTTAGAAAGGATGCCGAGACGCTCACACGCATTTCCTTTCATTTTTACATAAGTGGCCGAAGACGGATCATCACCGACAAGAATAGTGGCAAGACAAGGGGTAATGCCGTGCTCTTTAAGCGCTTCGACCCTCGCCTTCAAATCTTCTTTTACAGCAGATGCGACACGGTTACCATCCAGAATTACCTTTTCTTTCACAATCATTCTATTCCCTCCTGGTTAATGTCTTTGATTTAGGCTCTTTTCTAAAACATTGTTGCTATTCACTATGAAATTCAAGAGAAATAACCATATTTCACAGGAATTATCCTGGTAATCAAGAAAGAAAAGAGCCATTCAACCTGTTCAGTTAGATATGCCCTTGTACCCGAGGGAAAAATCCGGACCTTTGGATTTTTCCGATAGCAGCAATCTTTACGAACACAGCGTTGATTTATGATTTCAGAACAAGAAAAGAGACTGATCCACAGAACATACCACTTCCTAAGAGTAGGTTCTGTAAATCAGCCTCAGCCCAGGCGAACGGCTATTAAGCTCAAGAAAAGCAGCTCCCTTGTGGTTGGTTCCACAGTTTCGCCAGTCACTGCTTTTGTCGTTATGTTTGTTGGTTTTAGTATAACACGAATATAAATTCATTTTCTACTGTAAATGTTCGTTTTTGTTTAAAATTGTATGCCGAATTTATATGTGCAGCTTCCTAATGAATTGAAAAAATAAATCCTTATTAGGTATTTATACCTACTATTTTTGTTGTGTCTAAAAAAAATTTTATGAAAATAGAGTCCAATGAATTATTAAAAAAATGGGTGTATTACCTTGTTACTCCTAAAAGGGACTTTTTATTCATGCTAAAATATTCTGATAAGTTTGTCTATTCAGATAAATTTAGTAATAAAGTACTATTCCTTTTTTCTTTGTTTCAACCTACTATAGAACTAAGAGATCAGACGGACATAATAAACACACTGCTGAATCTCGATAAAGGCAAAGTTGATGAAAATCAGCGACGCAAAGCTAAAGGGGCTAAGGTGCTAAGCACTATGCCAGCCAGTTACCGAAGGATCCAGGGTAAAGGACCTATGCTTGTTGGAAGGAGATTCACGTCTTCATGCCCTTGCAAGCAGTCCTGTCATTAACCCCCCTTTCGGTAAAGGCGGGGTTATTTTAGTTGATTTGGAGGTGTAAATTTGAAGGTTGTAAACCTAAGTAATGAGCAAGTAATTGTGGAACATTTAATGGAAGCGCATAATTTCTTTAAACGGCTGCGCGGCTTGATGTTCACAGCAAGACTTGACTCGGGCAAGGGTTTACATATTAAACCCTGCCGATCCATTCACACATTTTTTATGAATTACCCGATTGATGTGCTGTATGTCAATGACCATAACATCATTGTCGCCATCGAAGAGAGTGTAGCGCCGGGTAAAGTCGGAAAGTTGTATGCAGACGCTTCTTCTGTAGTGGAACTGCCTGCCGGTACGGTAAAAGAAACGGGCACGGAAGTTGGCAACTCATTATCTTTCAATTAATTCAGTAACGGAAAAGCGGATTCGTCCGTAAATAAAAATTAGGAGGAACTAAAAATGATGGACAAATTAAAAGGATTAGTAACTGAAGAACAGGGACAAGGGATGACGGAATACGGTCTAGTATTGGGAATTATTGCGATTGCGGTTGTAGCTTCATTAGGTCTATTGCGCACACAAATCGTCGATATGTTCGATAAGGTAGTAACGACAGTGACGGGCGCTTCTACAGGCGATGGCAGTACTACTAATCCATAATCGGCAATGAAAGAATTTATCTGCAATGAAACTGGGCAGGGATTAACGGAATATGGGCTCGTTTTGGGAATTATTTCTCTTGCCGGGATTCTGGCGATTGGCACGTTGAGAGAAGAACTTATATCTATGTTTACTAAAGCCGTCGGCATCGTAACAAAGAATAATGAACTGACGAGTTCCTGATAGCTATATGATTATTAAACGTTCTAAGCCTTACGTATGGTTACGTAAGGCTTTTTCAAAAAGTGAGGGGTTAATCTTGATTCTAATGGATATACTGCTTCTCTTGATACTGGCTGTATGTGTCGTAACGGACTTAAAGAGCAGAAAGATATATAACAAGGTGATTTTTCCTTCTCTTCTTTTGACGCTGGTCCTGCATTCTATCTTTGGAGGATTTTCAGGGCTCCTGGACAGCCTGCTGGGATTTGCAGTCGGTTTAGGGCTTCTTCTGATTCCTTACCTAATGGGAGGGATGGGTGCCGGGGATGTAAAACTCCTGGCCTTGATCGGGGCGATAAAAGGGGTGGGGTTTGTTTTGACTACTTCTTTCTATATGGCCCTCTTAGGAGGAGTGATTGCTCTTGCGATCCTGCTGTTGCGAAAGGGGTTTTTCCAGCGGGTGAAGGGAATCCTTTATTCAGTTTGCAGCCTGACATACGGCCTCAAAGTTCCCTTGGGAGTGGTCCGAAGTGATTATCAGAAAACGTACCCTTATGGAGTGGCCATTGCTGGAGGAGCAGTCGTCAGTTTGTTTTTCAATGGGGTGCTGCTTCAATGAAAAAGGATGAATCCGGACAATCCATGGTGGAAATGGCAATGGTGCTTCCGGTATTACTGCTGATATTAGTTGGAATTATTGACTTAGGCAGATTGCTATATTCATATTCTCATATTCACCAGGCAGCGCAGGAGACAGTGAGACTGGGCGGGCTTGGCCGGAATGATGCAGAAATTACTGCATTTGCAAGAGACTATATCAGTTTTGAAGACCCACAGCTTCTGAAAATCTCAATTACTCCAGGGGATTCTGCTCGTGAGCCGGGAGAATATATAACGGTGGTTCTCTCTTATCCTTTTGAACCGGTTACGCCATTTGTAGAGAACTTTTTTTCAGAATCACTCAGCATCAAAACGGATTCCACCATCCGGATAGAATGAGGGGATATACATGAAACTTTTGACACTGGTGAAAGAGGAGAAAGGAAATGCCCTTGTTCTGGTCACGCTTGCTATGATGGGGCTGCTGGCAATGGGAGGGCTTGCGATAGACGGAGGTATGCTCTATATGACGAAAAGCCACCTGCAAAAGGCAGCCAATGCCGCAGCTCTTTCAGGGGCGCAGGAGCTGACACATGATATATCGGAAGTTGAACTCATCGTGAATGAGGTTTTGGACAAGCATGACGGTGAAATCGACCTGCAAGATATTGAAATCACACCCGGAAAAAGGGTCGAAGTCAATGTGGTAAAAGCTGTTCCGCTTGCCTTTTCATCTCTCTTTGGAAAAGAGGCAGTGGATGTGGTTTCTGAAGCAGCGGCAGAACTGAGGGTAATGGGTAAGGCTGTAGGGGCGGCACCCCTTGGGATTGATGAAAGCGTCGATCTGGAGTTTTACCGTGAGTATAAGCTGAAAGTGGATACGAGTGGTGTAGAATATGGAAACTTTGGCGTTCTGGCGTTAGGCGGCCCTGGAGCGGCAACCTACGAAGATAATTTGCGATACGGCTATCAGGAGGAAATCAAGGTAGGAGATGTACTGGAAACCCAGACGGGGAATATTGCAGGGAAAACAAGGTCAGTGGTTAAGGAAAAAGTTAACGGCTGCCATGAGCATCCTCGTGATGTCAATGAGAGGGACTGTTCAAGGGTGATACTGATACCTGTTTATACCCCCTATAATCAAAAAAGTAATCAGCTGAAAGAAGTCAAGATTACCGGGTTTGCTTATTTTTATATCACCGATCCGATGGACTCCCACGATACATCAATTACCGGGATGTTCATCAAACGGGCTGGAACAGGGTTTGAAGATCTTGATGCCTTAAACAAAGGGGCTTTCAGCATAAGACTAACAGAGTAGGTGAGAAGTATGCGTTCAAAAATTATATTGTTTCTTGCATTGGTCATGGGCGGATTAACAACGTTCTTATTTTTTAATTATATGCAGCAATTCGATTCAGCCAAAGTGGTTAATGCCAATACAGAAAAAGTCGTCGTGGCCAGTGAAAAAATTGAGGAGAATCAAAGAATTACAGAAGGTATGCTCAAAGTCGTCCAAATGCCATCACAAGGACTTCACCCGCAAGCTGCAAGGACAGTGGAAGAACTGACAGGCAAGTACGCAACAGCTGCCATAGAAACGGATGAGATCATCCTGACTCACAGAGTGAAGAGTGAGAAAGAAGAAGAACTTTTCGTATCCCGGAAGGTAAAGGACGGTTACCGAGGTGTGTCGGTAGGCGTGAATTTTGTACAATCTGTGTCAAATCTTATTGAACCTGAGGATATTGTTGATGTCGTAGCTTCAGAGACTCTGAAGGACGAAAAAGGTCAACAGATAAAGACAGAACAAATTTTATCAAAAGTAACAGTGCTTGCCGTCGGAAGAAAGATGCTGGAAACAAAGACAGAAGAGGAAGAATATGTTGAGTACTCCTCGGTCACTCTGGAGTTAAGACCTGAGGATGCAGTAAAACTCATCAATGCGGCTGAAAAAGGTCCAATTCATTTTACTGTACATACCAGGATAAAAGAGGAGTCTTCAGAGAAGGAATCAAAAGAGTAAAGGGGGGATGAAGGATGCCGGAAAGTCATGGAGAACAGCCAAGAAAGAAGCGGGGAGAGATGATTGCTGTCTGCAGCGCAAAAGGAGGAGTGGGGAGGACTACTCTCACGGTCAATCTGGCAATCGCACTATTTAAGAAAAATATTAAAGTCAGTGTACTGGATGGCGATTTTCAATTCGGGGATGTCGGATTGGCGATGGATCTTCAGTCCACCTTTACGATCAAGGATGTCATGGAAGAGATCGGAAGTCTTGATGAGTATATGTTGAACAGCTATCTTTGCAAGCATGACTCCGGTGTAAGAGTCCTCCCTGCGCCCGACCGCCCAGAATACGCAGAGCTTGTCACGAAAGAAGCCCTGATTAAGGTCATTGATACAATGCTCGCGGAGTATGATTACCTGGTAGTGGATACAGGTGTGGGCCTGCAAGACCAAACTATAGAAATGGTCGAAAAGGCTGACCAGATTCTTCTTGTTACCAACCTGGAAATGGCGACTCTGAAAAATACGAAATTAATGATTGAAACGCTTGATATGCTCGGATTGGGTGAAAAGATTCAGGTTGTTATCAACAGGTCCACTATGGAGAGTGTAATTGCAGCGAACGATGTTGCCGACATTCTCGGGATAGAAGATCCGGTTTATATTCCAAATGATTTTGGGACGGCCTCCCAGTCTCTTAATATAGGGATTCCGTTTGTCATTAATCAGGGGAAAACCGAGATTGCCAAAGCTGTTTATAAAATGGCTGAGCAATTGACCTCAAGAAGAGAAATTTCTTTTATCAAAACGAAGAATCCTTCGGTCCTGTCGAAGTTGTTTGGATTCAGAAAATTGAAGGAGGAGACGGAAAAGTGAGTCTGCTTAAGAGAATTCAAGAAGCCTCTCCAGATAAGGAAGAAAAGGTTGAAGTGGAAGCCGGGCCCCCCTCCCATCCGGAAAAAAAGCTGCCAAAGAAAGATTTGATGACCGCGTTCAGAGAAAGCCGGCCGGCAGAACCTCAGAAAAAGAATAAGCCGAAGCAGGTGGATAAGCACCAGGAATTAAAATCCATACTTCATAAACAAATCCTCAGTGAAATGAAAGAAAATCAGGATATTGAACTGATTATTCCCAAAGTAGATGGAATGGCCATCGAGATCATAAAGGAAGATGAATCATTCAGAGGCAAAATTGACCGCAAAAGAGTCGTCGATGAATTAATCAATGACCTTACCGGCTTTGGACCGATCAACCCCCTTCTGCTTGATGAAGAGGTATCAGAGGTGATGGTCAACGGTCCTGACAGAGTCTATTGCGAACGGAAAGGCAGAATTGAAATGACCGGAATCACTTTCCGGGATGATGAACATGTCATGAGCGTCATTGAAAAGATTGTATCCCCTATTGGGAGAAGGATTGATGAAAGCAGTCCGATGGTGGATGCCCGCTTGCCGGACGGCTCCCGTGTCAATGCGATCATTCCGCCATTGGCGCTGAATGGTCCGACCATCACAATCCGAAAATTCTCAAAGGATCCCTTCACCATCGAGAACCTGATCGAATTCGGTACCTTAAGTCAGGAGATGGCGATTTTCATAGAGGCGTGTGTCAAAGCCCGTTTGAATATATTTGTCAGCGGCGGGACGGGTTCAGGTAAGACGACGACATTGAACGTGCTTTCCAACTTCATTCCATTTGACGAGCGGATCGTGACGATAGAAGATGCTGCCGAACTTCAGCTTGGACAGGATCACGTCATCTCCTTGGAATCTCGTCCGCCCAACATTGAAGGAAAAGGAGCTATTACCATCCGTGATCTTGTCCGCAACTCGTTAAGGATGAGGCCTGACAGGATTGTTATCGGAGAGGTCCGCGGTGCCGAAGCCCTGGACATGCTGCAGGCAATGAATACAGGGCACGATGGTTCACTGGCTACAGGTCACTCCAATTCCCCCCGCGATATGATTTCAAGGCTGGAGACTATGGTGCTTTTAGCTGGAGTCGACTTGCCGGTAAAAGCAATCCGCGAACAAATCTCCGGAGCGATCAATATCATTATCCAGCAAACAAGGTTAAAGGACGGTTCCCGCAGAATTACTTCGATCACTGAGGTACAGGGGCTTGAAGGGGATGTCATTGTCTTGCAGGATATCTTCACTTATAAGCAGATGGGTGTGTCTGATGACGGAAAAATCATTGGGAAGTTGATGCCGACCGGCGTCCGTCCAAAATTTTATGAGCAGCTGGAAGCCTCGGGTATCCATATTCCGGCAACCGTGTTTGTAGAGGGAGAGGGCTGGTAATATGAAATGGTTTCTCATATTAATGGTCTTATTCTCGACTTTTCTGTTGTTTACAGCCATTCTTCAAATGATTTTTCTGACAGATAAACGCATGCAGAAGCGCCTGAAAAAGTACCTCGATCAGCAGGATAAGAAAGGGTTCAACCCTAAGAAGTTCAACCTGGCGCTACAAATACAGCTGACTACCCGGAATATTAAAGAAAATGTATTAAGCAAGGAGAAGAATTCCAAGCTTGAAATCTCCCTCAGCCGTGCAGGTGTCCCTCTTAAGCCTGAAGAATATGTTCTATTTCAGTGGATGGCGACTGCATTGGGAGCTGGACTGTTATTCCTACTAACAGGAAATCTCTTCGGGTTTCTTTTAGGAGCGGGTACAGGATTCATGCTGCCAAAGTTTTATTTGAAAAAGAAACAAAGGGAACGGGTCCAAAAGTTCAACGAAGGGCTTCCAGACATGATAACCACTGTCGTCGGAGCTTTGAGGGCCGGGTTCAGCTTCCCTCAATCATTGAAAACAGTCGTGGATGAATCGCAGTCTCCCATTAAAGAAGAAATGGAAACGGTGCTTAGGGAAATGCAGTATGGCAGTTCAATGGAGGAGTCCCTGCAGTCTTTGCATGAAAGGATGCCGAGTGAGGATCTGGATTTGATGATTCAGGCTATTTTGATTCAAAGGCAGGTCGGAGGAAACTTGGCGGTTGTTCTGGACAAAATCGTGGAAACCATCCGTGACCGGACCAAAATACAAAGGCAGATTAAGACATTGACTGCACAGGGAAGACTTTCCGGTATTGTTATCGGACTTCTCCCCATCATTCTGGCCCTCCTGCTCTTTCTAATTGACCCGGACTATATCGGAACACTTTTTGGTCATCCTATCGGGATTGCCTTGGTGATTGCGGGGATCCTATCAGGCTGCATCGGATTCTTTTTAATCAGAAAAGTAACGACAATTGAGGTGTAAAAGTCATGCTTTATTTCTCATTCTTTTGCAGTGTAAGCTTGTTTTTATATGGCCTGGTCATTCACCGTTCCGAAAAGAAAGCACGCCTTAAAACAAGAATCTCCAATGTTTTTGAAGGAAGCGGGGAACAAGCGGCGGCGATTGAAGGTACACGGGACAAGGAAATTCACTCTTCATTGCTCAAACGTGTTTTCTCTATTATCTTTTCTCAGCTGAAACGAAGCTTCGACCGTAAACTGCCCAACGAGAAAGCGGAAAAGCTGGAAGAAAAATTATTAAAAGCGGGCAACCCTTTTGGGATGTCACCGGTTGACTTCCGTTTGATTCAATTAGGGTTATTCTTACTAATACCCGCAGCCGTCATAGCTTATGGAGTATTACTGGGGATTCCGGTTGCCGGAACGGTCATTTTGGCAATGGCGGGTCTCGGGTTTGCTCACTATCTCCCCCACTACTATTTGAAGAAGAAAATGCAAATCCGTGGAAAGCTTGCCCTTAAAGAACTCCCTGACTTTCTCGACCTCCTGACAGTCAGTCTGGAAGCCGGATTGGGGTTTGATGGAGCGATTTCGAAGGTGGTATCTAAAAAGAATGGCGTTCTGACAGACGAATTCAGGCGCTGCCTGGAAGAAATGCGTCTCGGAAAGACAAGGAGAGAAGCGATGGTGGGTATCCGCAGCAGGGTCATGTCTGATGAAGTGAAGGCATTCATCTCAAGCATCGTCCAAGCGGAGAAATTAGGTGTCGGCCTTGTTCAGGTATTAAGGGTGCAATCGGCAGAAGTCCGCGACCAGAGGAAGCAGCGGGCAGAAGAAGCTGCAATGAAAGCACCGATCAAAATGCTCTTTCCGCTGGTCCTCTTTATCTTTCCCAGTCTGTTCATTGTGTTACTGGGACCGGCTGTCATCAAATTCATCATGACGATGGCGGCGAATAACTAGGGTTTTTCCTCTGCTGGGTGACCAGCGGGGGATTTTTTTATGTAATATCTAGGAATAGGGTTCTCAGTAAGAGGAATTGCAGCATTGCAGCATATTTAAGGGTGAAACAGAAGGTGCGTTCCTTCCTGCAAATTTAGGTGAGATATACCTTCTGTCCTGGATAAGTCTCTATTTTTATGAAAGGTTTTCTGAAAGGTTGTTAAATTTCCCCATAATTTTATTAACATGCTTACGCATTGTTGATTGGAGCGGAAGGTGTGCGATCTCCTGCGGGACTAGCGGGACGTCTAGTTCCAGCACCGAGGTTACGTACCCACTGGAACGTAACCCAGCGCCTCGGGGTTAAATAACCCTAAGAGGAAAAAAGGAAAGGTCGCCTTTTTTTCTCTTAGGAACATTTACCTGTCGGGGCTAATCAGGGCGCTTCCACTTTTGATGACAGGTGAGACCCCGGAGGCAAAGCCGAGGAGGCTCACCGCCCGCCCCGCGGAGTCGCGCACCTGGAGTGGAAATCAACTACTGCATTTACATAGAGCAAATAACCGAGGAGATTATTAAATACTTTGGAATAATTGCTTCGTGGTCTGGTGATACCTCAGCCGAAAGTCGTAGAAGCCCCTCCTTCCAATTAGGGAACGCTTTCTCTTTCTAAAACCCGATTAGCTTGAAAAGCATCCCCAATATAATAAAAGTAACAACAAACCGAAAGGGGACATTACGATGAGTAAAGATCAAGTGGTCATGATTACGGGAGCTTCAAAAGGATTAGGAAGAGAGCTGGCATTTGCTTTTGCCAAGAAAGGGGCAAAGCTTGCAATTTGTGCACGCGGGGAGGAAAAATTAAGGGAAGCTCAACGGGATCTAGAAAGGACAGGGGCCGAGGTATTGGCGGTTGCTGCAGATGCGGCCAATCCAAGGGATGTCGATCGATTTGTTTCCATTGCAGAAAGGGTGTACGGTCGTGTCGATGTGTTGATCAATAATGCGTCTGTATTCGGCAAGGGGCCGAGCTTGCTGCTGGATTATCCTAATGAAGAGTTTGAAGAAGTACTGAGGGTGAATGTGATGAATCCGCTGATGGTGACAAAGCGTGTTCTTCCAGGAATGCTCTCACGCGGGGCTGGTTCGGTCATCAATCTGACTTCGGAAGCGGGGAAAACCGGGTTTGCTGAATGGGGGGCGTACGGCATCAGTAAATTTGCGGTGGAAGGCATGACCCAGACGTGGGCAGATGAGCTGAGTGAAACCGGTGTGCGAATGAATATGGTCGATCCGGGAGAAATGGATACAGACATGCATGATACCGCTGTCCCTGACTGCGACTATGAGCTTGCCCATCCGGCGGATATAGTGGATGTTTTCTTGTATCTTGCTTCAGATGAATCTTCACAAGTAAACGGACAGAGGTTTGAAGCACAAAATTTCAACTTAAGTGAGGAGGCAGTCTGATGGCCGCGATCAATCGTACGTTTGACATTCCGCAATCACTTAATGCAAAGGTTCCGGCAGAACGAAGTGGAAAGGGAAGAGATGATGTGCGCTTGATGGTCATGAACGGGGAAGAGGTCCATCATGAACGCTTTTCCTCCCTCCCTGACTTCCTTGAAGAAGGAGACCTTCTCATCTTTAATAACAGCCGGACCATCCCGGCGGTCTTAAAGGCTACAGCAGGTAATCGTGAGGTGGAAATCAGACTGTCCAGGCAGCTGGATGACCAGCGGTGGGAGGCATTAATCTGGGGAGGACTGTTTTCTGCAGGGGACGAACTTGCATTGAAAAACGGGGTTAAGGCGGAGATCACCGGCAATGGCAATGAAAAGCCGTTAGTCATTCTCTCATTTTCAATAGGCGGAGTTGCGCTGATGGACTATATTTACAGTTTTGGAGAACCGATTCGATATGAATATATCGATTCAGACTGGACACTGGATGCCTATCAGACTGCCTACGCTTCCGTTCCTGGTTCTGTTGAAATGGCCTCTGCCGGGAGGGCTTTCTCCTGGAAAATGCTTCAGGAATTAAAGGATAAAGGGATCAAGACAGCCTTTTTAACCCTGCATACCGGGTTGAGCTACTACGGAAATGACCGCTGGCCGAACCCGAACAAGCATCCTGAAGCCTTTCATATACCGGAGGAGACAGCAAAGATTATCAACGATGTGAGGAGAGCGAAGGGCCGTGTGATTGCGGTTGGGACCACGGTTGTCAGAGCCTTGGAAACAGCTGCGGATGAAAAAGGCTGTTTGAGGGAGACAAACGGTATCACCAATCTATATATTAAAAAAGAATATCAGCTGAAAGCCGTCGACGGTCTTGTCACAGGCCTTCATGAACCAGAAGCGACCCACCTCGAAATGCTGGCAGCATTCACGGAAGAACATCACCTTTTTACTGCCTACAGACAGGCACTGAAAAAAGGGTATCTGTGGCATGAATTTGGAGATATGAATTTGATTTTTAAAGAAAGGCTCCAATCATGAGGTGGCATCATGGTGGTATTGAGGTGACCAGTCTGAAGGATTCCGTCGAATTCTATAGAGAAGTATTTCAATTTGAAGTGCAGAGCTGCCTCAGGTTGAGAGAGGAAAAGATCGTCTTCATGAGCAGGGGTCCGGTCACGATTGAGCTGATTGAAAACCCGGAAATTCAAGCAGGTCCTTCCTCCCTCCATTTTGCCTGGGAGGTGGAGGACCTGTCATGGTGGACTGACCACCTGGAAGATCTCGGACTGCAACCAGTCGAAGGTCCATATTGTTTAGATAGCGGAAGGACTGTCATATTTTACAAAGGGCCTGATGGGGAAGTATTTGAGCTGGTTTCCCGTTGTTTAGGAAATTAAAAAATCACCTCTGTGTTAAATTTTAATTGAATTATCCACGTCTAGCTTCAGCACCCAGCCCCTCGGGGTCAAATAACCCGAAGAGAACAAAAGGGAGGTCGCCTTTTGTTCTCTTCGGAACATTTGCCTGTCGGGGCTATTCAGGGCGCTTGCGCTTTTGTTCTTGATGAGGTATTTATTAAACTCCCATTCTATGATAAAGTATTTCGAGTGGCAAACTAACAAATAGGATGGGATATCATGAACAGACAATACAAGTTGCGCTGGGCGTTCTTTACCATCGGACTATTGGTACTTGCATTCGGAATTACCTTAACGATAAAAGGGAAAGACCTTGGCATAGGGCCTTGGGATGTTTTCCATTATGGATTGTTCTTAAAGTTTGGTCTGACGATTGGGTCGTGGTCCATCATTGCCGGCTTGATCCTTCTGCTGATAACGGGGCTGGCGACAAGGACATTTCCTAAGATCGGCGCTTTCCTTAATATGCTGTTAATTGGTTTGTTTATAGATTTTTTCAATTTTATCATCCCTGATACTTCATCTATAGTGATGCAAAGCATATTATTTGCGGCAGGGACCATCATTATCGGGTACGGGATTGGAATTTATGTTTCCGCCGACTTTGGTGCGGGTCCCCGTGACAGCTTGATGCTGCTTATTGTTGAAAAGACTGGATGGAAGATTCAGTGGGTAAGAAATGGGATTGAAGTGGCGGTGTTCTTGATGGGCTGGATGTTAGGCGGACCTGTCGGCATCGGAACTATCATTATCGCTTTCTTTCTTGGCTCAGTTGTTGGAGTTGCACTGCCGCAGTGCCAGAGCCTCCTTCGTACAATGGTGGCCAGAGGGGATCGTACAGAAACGGCTTCTACCAAAATATAAGGTTTTGAACAGGCACATCACTTAGGTGGTGTGTCTTTTCTTATAGTATCATGTACTCGCTGTAAGAAAGGCAGTCTCTTTAAGAGAGAAGGAGGTGAAATTCCTTTTGGTGAAGAAGAGAATAGAAAACCCTTTTACAGGAGGAACAGGATGGAGAAGATATCTCAGTTATTCCACTACCACGTATGGGCGACAGATAAGCTGCTTGCTTATATAGAAAAAGAAGTGCCTGACACGTTTTCAGTACAAATTGAAAGTGTATTTCCGTCAATTCGAGAAACATTTCAACATCAGTATGAAGTCGATTGCTTATGGTATGGCAGAATGAATAATTCGTACCAAAACGATCTGGAAAAACCTTCTTCACCGGGGGATTACCGGCTGGCATTTCAAAGCTTACACCAGGCGATGAATAGGTTCATTGCCGAAAGCCGGGATTTAACAAGCATGGTGTCCTACCGAACTTCCGAGGGAGAAGAGTTCAAGAATAGAGTAGAAGATTTGCTTCAGCACCTTGTCAATCATGGTACTTATCACCGGGGAAATATCGGTGCCATGCTGCGGCAGCAGGGATCCCCCGGGTGCTCTACGGATTATATCTATTTTTTGAGAGAGATGAACCAATGAAGAAGTATAGTGGGGATTGTCAGATTTGCAGGAACCCCCTGTATTGCCTGGATGGTTTTTTCAATGGCATTCATAATACCGATACGAAAAAACTTATATGTTTTAACTGTACAGATTCACAGATGGAGGATGAAAAATGACATATGCCGAAAAGTTAATTGAACTCTTCAGACAGCATAAATACGAAGAAAACGCTGGTCCTATGAAGGCATATTTGCGGAATCAGTTCGAGTTTCTAGGAATCAAAACACCGGAAAGAAAAGAGCTGCTGAGTGCTTTCATTAAAGAACATGGAAATCCGGATTTAAATGAGCTCCCTCAAACGGTCAGGATACTTTGGGAACAGCCTGAGCGCGAATTTCAGTATGCAGCATTATCGCTTTTGGATAAGCAAAGGAGGAAGCTTCATTCCGAGCATCTAACTCTGTTGGAGGAGCTCGTTGTCACGAAATCATGGTGGGATACGATTGACTCCATTGCTTCAAGGCTTGCAGGATTCGTGATCAAGAAATATCCGGAGGAAGGAGAGGGCTATTTGAAAAGGTGGATTTCCTCTGAGAATTTTTGGCTGAACCGGACGGCGATTATTCACCAGCTTAGTTACAAAGGGGATACAGATGAAGAGAAGTTGTTTTCCTATATTAAGCAGCACTCTTCTTCCAAGGAATTTTTTATCGAAAAAGCGATTGGATGGGCACTCAGGGAATATTCAAAAACTGCACCGGAAACGGTGGTGCAGTTTATTGAAAAAGAAGACTTGCGGCCGTTGAGCAAACGGGAAGGATTGAAGTACTTAAAGAATAAAAAAGTAATATAAAGCTGCTGATCGTTTTCAAAAATTGTTGTAGTTTGTACATGTTATTGCATATATAGGGTTGTTGAATGAAGCTGAAGGTGCGGGACTAGCGCGACGTCCAGATACAAAGGCAAGCTCCGGTCACGCACCTGGAATGGAAATTTAAAAAAGGACTTTACTATAAATATCTCCTACACCTGAGAGACATCAAAGTCGCCCTTTTAGCTAGTTTTCGACCCATCATCTCAGCAAAAACACAATCTCAATGGCCCATTTAGTCCGTTTTCGACCCATCATCTCAGCAAAAACACAATCTCAATGGCCCATTTAGTCCGTTTTCGACCCATCATCTCAGCAAAAACACAATCTCAATGGCCCATTTAGTCTGTTTTCGGCCCATCATCTCAGCAAAAATCCAATCTCAATGGCCCATTTAGTCCGTTTTCGGCCCATCATCTCAGCAAAAATCCAATCACATTGGCCCGATTAGTCCGTATTCGGCCCAACGTCCCAACAACCACACAATCTCACTCCGCTGAACGTCCGCATACATTTTTTCTTATTGGGCATTCACCCAACCGGATTTGCTGCATAGGATAGAGTGTGTTCTCCTATTTATCAGTATCCGAAAAGGAGTGTTTTTAGTGAGCGGAAAAATTCGAAATTATTATGCCGGAGGAAATACAGCCAGGGGTTTTTACAGTTTGTATGCCTCCAATCTGCAGGGGCTGGACCGCCTGTTCATCTTGAAGGGCGGACCGGGAACAGGGAAATCGTCTCTGATGAAAGCGATCGGCAGCTACTGGAATAATAAGGGGTGGGATGTCGATTATCTACACTGTTCATCTGATAACGAAAGCATTGATGGAGTGATCATCCCTGCTTTAAAGGCGGGAATTGTGGATGGAACGGCCCCTCATGTCATTGAACCGAACGTCCCGGGTGTAGTTGAAGAATATATTAATCTTGGTTCTGCTTGGGATTCAAGGATTTTAAGGAACCATAGTGATGAGATAACAGCTCTGACTGCTGAAATTACAGAGGCTTTTCAAACTGCGTACAGTACTTTCGCGGAAGCGTTGAAAATCCATGATGATTGGGAAAAAATTTATATAGACAATATGAGCTTTGAAAAATGCGATGCCCTGACAGCAGAGCTGATGGAGAAATTCTTTTCTCATATATACTTAAACAAGAAGGCTGAGGTCAGGCACCGCTTTTTAGGGGCCGCTACTCCCAAGGGGCCGCGTGATTTCATCGGAAACCTGACGGAAGAGCTGCCGAAGCGGTACTTCATCAAGGGCAGACCAGGAACAGGGAAATCGACCATGCTCAAAAAACTGGCACAGGCAGCAGAAGACCGTGGGCTTGATGTGGAGATCTACCATTGCGGCTTTGACCCGAACAGTCTCGATATGGTGATTGTACGTGAGCTCGGTTTTGCGATTTTTGACAGTACGGCTCCTCATGAGTATTTTCCGGAACGGGATGGGGATGAAATCGTCGATGTGTATGAAAGGGCGGTTACGCCGGGAACCGACGAAAAATACGCAGAGTCGATCAAGGAGATCAGCAAGAGCTATGCTGACAAAATGAAAGAGGCGACATCCTACCTGGCAAAAGCAAAAGCACTTCACGATGATTTGGAAGCGTATTATATCAGCGCCATGAATTTTGAAGTCGTTGAAGATCTGAAAAATACCATTCAGGCGGAACTGACCAGCTTATCTCAAAAAGAATAAAAGGGCAAAAGGATAATCCGGAACGCGGATTATCCTTTTGCATTATCGCTTTAAACCGCTAAAAGGGACAGTCCCTCTTAGGGGTTTAAAGCGCTAAAGGACTCGCTGATGAAAGGTAAATTTAAACGAATTGGGTGCTGTGTTTCATGGTATAGTGAGAGGCGGATTCGGTTTAAATGAGAGAGAACTTCTCTATTATGAGCCTGAGATTTAGATCTTGAATTAACGAGGAATCCCCCATTATAAATTGAAACCCTGGCTATAGTAAGGAGAGAGCAAACGCCCTATTATAAAAAGGAATGGCTAATTATTGAGGTAAAATCAATGATTTAACGAGGGGTAATTAGTCTTTGCATAAACAAATAGAAAAACCAAAAATAATGAAGGCTGCTTCCTTGAAGAAGCAGCCTTTTTTCATGCTCTTTTTTGCATTTCCACTAACACCTGCTGATAAGCCTTGGCTTCGTGGGCCATTCCTTTCTCCTGGTAAAGCCGGGAAAGCCACTTGACCGGCTGCGGGTCATCAGGCCGCAGTTCCATCTCCCAGCTGAAACAGTCGATGGCACGGTCGATGTTATCCAATTGGTAGTAATGCTCGCCCAGTTGTGACTGGTTTTCCGGATCATCCATGAGGGCAAGCATTTTTTTGATTTTCACAGCGGTCGGCAGTGATAGGTTTTGGGTTTTAAGGGGAGTCATCCATTTGGCAATGAAAGGGACATCGTAACCTTTAAGAAGTGATTGGACACAGGATTTTAATATTTTTTCCAGCTTAGCTGGGTGTTCCTGCAGGACAGAGAAGATCAATGTGTTTAATTTCTCTAGGGGAGTGTCAGTATTTTGCCATTGAACTGCTTCAAGGATGCCGGATATTATATTCTCATCAATCGACTTGAGGCTGGCAGGGGTGTGGCTGAGCAACTCAAGCGCTTTCTCATACTCTCCTGTTTCAATGGATGCGTGAAGGCACAGCTGTAGAATTTCTATGTTTTCAGGCAGGTCTTTTGCGAGTTGAAATAAAATTTCCCGTTCATCGTCTGCATTGAAATGGGTGCGTATCCATAGGGTCAGGGATTGCAGGTTTTCACCACAAGGGTTTTGCATGAGGCTTTCCATCATTAAAGCAGTGGTGGTCACTGTCTGTTTCTGTTGCAGTAAAAGTTGTTGAAGGGCTTCGTTGCAGTCTGTTTCGTGCCTATGTTTCCAAAGTTCTGAAGCAGCATAAAGCGGGTCTTTTTCGAGAAGTGAGATTGGGCTTTGTGTATACAATTTTTCATAGGGGCGGAAATGTAAATCGGCAGATGTCTGGTTGACCCAGGAATGAGCAGGAAATGTTTCAGTAAGTATCCAAAGAATTTTATAAGCATGAAGAAATTGTCCGTTCCGGCGGTATTCGTAATAAAGATTCCGAATCAGGTGGAAAAGTTTCTCGTTCGATAGAAAGGCATCCAGTGCCCGGAAAATAAAGGCCGTTTCCTGAGGCGTCATGGTGTTTCGCAGTTTTTTGTGAAGGTCATTGAAACTGATCATCTTGAGCGGGGCATTTTGTTTCATGAGTTCAGCTGCCAGTGGGTGGGGGCATAAAAAAACAATTCCCTCTTTGAAAGCCTGTTCGATAAAGGAGCTGCGTTTCAGCTTCAAGGCTTTTTTGCATGTCAGGAATTGTTCTTTATAGAAAAATAGGTAATGGTATTCTTGCTGTGAATCCACAGCTTCCACAAAAGCGAAATTTCTGAAGAACGCAATTCGTTCAGGGGTAAACTTCCAGGGTTCCATCAAAGTTTTATTAGTGGTCATGCTTACCGCCTCCTTTTGCCAACAGTATACCATACTTCCCCATAACAAGCACGATTACGGACGTCTCAGCCCGGCCATTGGAAATCAGAGTAATCTATCCTTGTTTTAGCAATACTAGTTGCAACTAACGTTTTGCTGATAGAGGGTGAACATATGTCATTGCAACTGATTGAAGCCTATATCCCTAAGAAGCATTTTGACAAAGTGGATGAGAAGCTGCGTAAATTTTATTCTACTTCTTATGTGGTCCGCAATCATTCGAAAGAGAAGTGCCTTGTCAGAATGATCGTGAAGACAACTGACTCCGAAGAAATCCTGAACTATCTGGAGAGTATCATCAATGTCGTGGAAGGGTTTGAAGCGACCTTGTTTCCGGTCCAGAGCCATATCAGGAGGAAATCAGAAGAGGAAATTGAGAATGAAGAAAAGGAAAAAGAGGATGAGCGAAAATCGATCCAGCGGGCAAGCCGGCATGAATTATATGTAAAGATTGAATCAATGAGCAATATTCATATGAATTATCTGCTATTCGTTATCCTTTCCTCCATTGTCGTGACCATTGGAATCATTAAGAACAGCTCGGCCATCGTCATTGGCGGAATGGTGATTGCTCCTCTGCTTGGACCGGTCATTGCTTTGGCTTTCGGGTCAATTCTCGGAGATTATAAGCTAGTGAAACAATCCCTGCTTACCGTTCTTGCGGGGGTAGGGATTTCCCTGCTCATTGCCATTCTGTCGAGTCTTGTATTCCCGGTTCCTGTAGAAAGTGAAGAGTTTGTTTCCCGCATGAAAGTCGACTACATGGACGGAATCGTGGCGCTTGCTTCAGGGGCAGCCGGAGCACTGGCCGTTTTAAGGGGATCCCCAAGCTCTTTTGTCGGGGTTATGGTTGCAGTCGCCCTGCTTCCTCCAACCATTGTCCTTGGAGTGACCATTGGAGCTGCTTTGTGGGAGCATGTTCTTCCTTCCCTGCTGCTAATATCAGTGAATATTAACAGTATTCTGCTTTCAGCTGTCATTGTTTTCAATTTATCGGGCATCCGGCCCCTGAAGTATGATGAGATCCAGAGGGCAAATAACTCGAGAAAGTTCGCATTAGTCTTTGTGAGTATCATCTTCTTGATCCTGATTGTGACGATATTCTTTAATAACCATGCCTACTCTGGAAACGGCTGAATAGCTTTCTGGAAGGCTAAGCTGTTCTTCACTTTAGTACAATAATTTTGTCCGTCACACGTAAACATGTTAAAATATACAGGTATGAATAATAGTAATAATCTATTAAATAGTCATTTTTTTGTTCGCGTGGAGTGAACAATTGTTTTTGAAGCGTTTACAAATTCTCATTATTACATATGGAGGGTTAAATGATATGACAAGTAAAAAATTAGATCAGTTTCTAAATGAAAACCTGAATGACTTAAAAGACCGCGGACTATATAACGAAATTGACCCAGTCGAAGGAGCGAACGGTCCAATCATCAAAATCGGCGGAAGAGACTTGATCAATCTTTCTTCCAACAACTACCTGGGGTTGGCTACAGACGAAAGGCTGAAGAAAGAAGCCGTCAAAGCGGTGGAAAAATACGGCGTCGGCGCAGGTGCGGTGCGTACCATCAACGGAACGCTTGATATTCACCTTGAGCTGGAAAGAAAGATCGCCGAATTCAAAGGGACGGAAGCAGCCATTGCTTATCAATCCGGTTTTAACTGTAACATGGCCGCTATCTCGGCAGTCATGAACAAGCATGACGCCATTCTTTCTGATGAACTTAACCATGCGTCCATCATTGACGGATGCCGACTTTCACGTGCGAAAGTTATCCGTTATAACCACTCTGACATGGAAGATCTCCGTGCTAAAGCGAAGGAAGCGGTGGAATCAGGACAATACAATAAAGTAATGGTCATCACGGACGGAGTTTTCTCAATGGATGGAGATGTTGCAAAACTTCCGGAAATTGTGGAGATCGCTGAAGAATTTGACATCATGACTTATGTGGATGATGCTCACGGTTCAGGTGTCCTTGGAAAAGGCTCCGGGACGGTTAAACACTTTGGGCTGTCTGACCGGGTTGATTTCCAAATTGGTACGTTGTCAAAAGCTATCGGGGTTATCGGGGGCTATGTAGCCGGTAAACAGAACTTGATTGACTGGCTGAAAGTAGCGTCCAGACCTTTCTTGTTCTCTACCGCATTGACTCCGGCAGATGTTGCTGCCACTACAAAAGCACTGGAATTAATTTTAAACAGCACAGAGCTTCAGGATAAAATGTGGGAAAACAGCAATTACCTGAAAGATGGTTTGAAGAAACTCGGCTTTGACATCGGGAAAAGTGAAACGCCGATCACTCCTTGTATCATTGGTGAGGAGAAAACGACTCAACAGTTCAGCAAGCGGTTGAACGAAGAAGGTGTCTACGCAAAATCAATCGTGTTCCCAACAGTGCCGCGCGGAACAGGACGTGTCAGAAATATGCCGACTGCCGCGCACACAAAAGAGATGCTCGATGAGGCTCTTGCGATTTATGAAAAAGTCGGAAAAGAAATGAACCTGATTTAAGAGTCATAGATGGTACTAGTTATAAACAGAAAAGTTTTATAAAGGGTTGGTTGGAAAGGGAAGATGAGATTCCGGGATCAATCCAGCTCCAGCGGCCAGCGCCTAGCAGATTTCGGTCTCCCTCCTTGCGATAAGTCAACATCGACTCACTAGTTCGTCGTGTTTCCTTTATCTCATGCGGGAGCCCTCTAATCTGTACGGCGCTGAACGGCCGCTTGCGCTTTTTATTGGGAGGTTGGAAAAGATGAAGAAGATTTTAGTAACAGGAGCTCTTGGGCAGATCGGTTCAGAGCTTGTCATCAAGATGCGTGGTATTTATGGCAAAGATAATGTCATTGCCACAGATATTCGAACAATTGACAGTGAAGTGGTAACGGGGGGCCCGTTTGAAATCCTTGATGTAACAGACGCGGAAAAGATGATGGAGATCGCAAGGAAACATGAAGTGGATACCATCATTCATTTAGCGGCGCTGCTATCAGCAACAGCTGAAGCGCATCCGCTTCTTGCCTGGAACCTGAATATGGGCGGGCTCGTCAACGCGCTTGAGGTGGCAAGAGAGCTTAACTGCAAGTTCTTTACACCAAGTTCCATCGGTGCGTTCGGTCCATCTACACCGAAGGATAATACCCCTCAGGACACGATTCAGCGTCCGACAACGATGTATGGTGTCAACAAAGTATCTGGTGAGCTGCTTTGTGACTACTATTACAACAAATTCGGCGTGGATACCCGAGGTTTGCGTTTCCCTGGATTAATTTCCTATGCGACACCACCAGGCGGCGGTACAACCGATTATGCAGTCGATATTTATTACAAAGCCATTGAAAACGGCTCTTACACATCCTATATCGACAAAGGGACATATATGGATATGATGTATATGCCTGATGCCTTGAATGCGATTATCAATTTAATGGAAGCAGATCCGGCTAAGTTGAAGCATAGAAATTCATTCAACGTGACTGCGATGAGCATCGAACCGGAAATGGTAGCGGCGGAAATCCGGAAGCACATCCCTGATTTCACACTGAATTATGATGTGGATCCGGTACGGCAAGGGATTGCCGAAAGCTGGCCAAACTCCATCGACGCCTCGGCAGCGACCGAAGAATGGGGCTTCAAGGCAGAGTATGACCTTGCCCGTATGACGGCGGATATGCTGGAAAAATTGAAAAAGCAGTAAGGAATATGCGGGTGCCAAAGGGCATCCGTTTTTATATGTGAAAAGTTAGGAACGGGATTTACTGTTAACTAGGTAATGGTGTCTAATTCAAAATATTGCCTCAAACATAGAGTAAATGAGTCAAACAAAAACATTTTCAGAAACAAACTAAAAAACCCGCAGAAACCTGCGGGTTTTAAATATCAATTAAAAAACTATATGCCCGATCAGAACGATAATCGGCAACGTAATAAGGGTTCTTTCCAAAAAGATAATCACAAGGTCTTTAAAGTCTACAGGAATTTTAGATCCCAGAAGCAATCCGCCGACTTCGGATAAATAGATCAGCTGTGTGACGGAAAGACTGGCAATAACAAAGCGTGTCAGTTCACTTTCAATGCCGGAGCCGAAAATAGCCGGCAGGAACATATCAGCGAAACCGACAAGGATGCTTTTAGACGCTTCTGCGGCTTCCGGTACTTGCAATAGTTCAAGAATTGGAATGAACGGCATTCCAATCCAGCTGAACACCGGCGTGTTTTCAGCGATAATCAGTGCGGCTGTACCGATGGCCATGACAATCGGTGCCACCCCGAGCCACATATCCAGTACATTCTTGAATCCGTCTATAAAGAACTTTCCAAAACTGTTATTTTTGCGGGCTTGTATCAAAGCCTGTTCAAACCCATAACCAAGTCGTGAGTACCCTTGGGGAATCGCTTCCCTGTCCTCACCTTCCTGGCCGTTATAGTAGGTATTCGGCTTCCTGGAAAGCGGCGGGATACGAGGCATGATCAAGGCTGCCACAATACCTGAGAGAACTACGGCCCCATAGAATGGCAGGAAGTAATCCCCCAGCCCCACTTCAGCAATGACGACAAGGCTGAACGTAATCGAAACAACAGAGAATGTCGTCCCAATGATGGCAGCTTCTTTTTTCGTATAGTAGCCATCTTCATACTGCTTGTTTGTTAATAGAACCCCGATGGTTCCATCACCGAGCCAGGACGCCAGAGCATCGATGGAAGAACGTCCAGGCAGTCCGAATAGAGGCCTCATGACTTTTGTGAGGAGTGCCCCCAATAATTCCAGCAATCCGAAATTAAGCAGCAGCGGAAGGAACAGGCCTGCAAATAGAAAGACAGAGAAAAGGATGGTCAGCAAACCATCAACACTTAGCAGCAGTCCGCCGGTAGCACCTGACCAAACCCATTCCGGTCCAATCTGAAAAAGTGTCATGACGGCAAAAATTCCACCGAACAGACGAATGATAAGCCATACCATGTTTACCGCGAATAAATTATTTAAGAAGGGATTATTCATAATAAAGTCCGGTTTTAGAAATTTTGCTGCAAAGGATCCCAGTACGGTCACGAGAATCAGTACGGTCATTATAGCGGGAACAAATTCCCCGATGTTATCCTGTACAAACCCGGAAAGGACCGCAATTGGAATTGTCACTCCCTCCCCCTGCGGGATGGGGATCATAAATAAAAATATACCTAACAGAGATGGGAGCAGAAACAGAAGCACATTTCCCATACTTACATTTGCTTTTACATTAGATTTTCCATTGTCCATAAAACTTCACCTCAACGACGTAATAAAATACATATTAATTCATATTTATTCAACTGTCTAGAAATACCTTAAACTACCAAGCTGCCAAGCTTATTCCTCCTTCCCATTCCCCTATCTTCTATTATAGAAACAAAAGGACTTAAATTCAAAATTTTATTGCAAATCTAACAAATATCACAGAGACTTACGTTATAATTCTCTACCGGTCATTTACATTTTGGCGGCTAAAAAATGCCCCGCTGATTTAATAAATAAAAAAACACGAAAAAAAACAGGAAAATAGGTTTATGAATAGGACAAATGGGGTATATAGCCAATTATGTCTAAAAAAAGTATTGGAATAGTAGGTGAGCCGGTGTGAATTCTCTCTTTAAGCTTTCGGATGAAGAGATATTGGAGGTTTATTATCGTTCTGTAGAAGAAAATGTTGTGGAAGATTTTATAGAAATGGTAAAACAGGAATTAAACAGACGCGGTCTGTTATCAGCATAGGGAAGCTGCCTTCAAGTGGCTTCTTTTTTATATGGCTCTTTTCTAAAACTTTGTTGCTATTTACTATTAAGTTCAAGAGATAGGGCTAGAATGCACAGAGATCATCTTGGTCAGCAAGAAAGAAAAGAGCTATTCACCCTTTTTAGAAAAAAAGCCCGTGTATTCAAGGGGAAAATCCGGCCTTTTGGATTTTTCTGATAGCAACAATCTATACGAAAACAGCTTTTTATATTCAAGAAATTTGTCCGGGTTTTTGTTAAGCCGGACCAGGAAGGGTAAAATAACCCGGAGTCTATCTTTACAAAAAATTAGTATTGGGATGTTAAAATGCCATTAGGCAGGAGAAACTGTCACCTATTAAAGGTTTAATATCCTTTTAGAAAGAAGGTAA
The DNA here is from genome assembly GCF_046237645.1 of Rossellomorea sedimentorum. Taxonomy (GTDB): domain Bacteria; phylum Bacillota; class Bacilli; order Bacillales; family Bacillaceae_B; genus Rossellomorea; species Rossellomorea sedimentorum. The sequence goes on along the minus strand of NZ_CP143546.1, from coordinate 4,077,584 downwards.
TTTCAAATGATTTCAATTATTGCTAGTGATATGGACGGAACGCTTTTGAATGGCAAGCAAGAAATAAGCGAAGAAAACCGCAGGGCCATTCTGGAGGCGCAGGAAAAAGGAGTCGAGGTGGTCGTTGCCACAGGAAGGTCTTATGAAGAGGCAAGATATGTACTGGAGGAAGCGGGAATCTCATGTCCGATCATCTGTGTAAATGGAGCTGAAGTCCGGAATGAGGAAGGTCAAGTTGTGAAAACCAATGCAATAAAAGAAGATAAGGCCCTTGAAGTCATGCGGATTTTGAAGGACCTCGGAATTTATTTTGAATTATATACAAACAAAGGTGTTTATACTGAGGACTATGAAAGAGGGATACAGTCAATCATTGATATTTTCAAGACGGCCAATCCTGAAACATCCGAACAGGCCATCTGGGATTCATCGCAAGAGCGTTTTGAAAAAGGACATATCAAGGTGGTTGAGGATTACAGCGAGGCCTTCTCAAATGGCAATGTTGTATATAAATTCCTGGTTTTCTCTTTTGATGATCAGGTGTTGAAAGAGGCAAAAGACCAACTTGAAAAGGCAGGCGGCCTTGCCATAAGTGCATCAGGCCGTGAAAACTTGGAGGTAACGAGTTTGGATGCTCAAAAAGGCATTGCCTTAAAGAATCTCATTGAAGAAAAAGGACTTAACACTGAAGATGCCCTGGCAATCGGCGATAACCTCAATGACCTTTCGATGATGGAGGTTGTCGGAAGACCGGTAGCCATGGCCAATGCTGCAGAAGAAATACGGGCATTCTGCCGTTACAGCACATCCAGCAATGAAGAAGACGGCGTTGCCAAAGCCATATACGAAGCATTGGAGGAGAAGTCTGCAGCGGTTGATTAAACTCGTTCTAACGAGTACATAATGAGTATAAACGGCACCTCCTGAGTTTGAACATAGGAGGTGTTTTCTTTTAATAAGGCTTTTTCGTAAACAATGTTTTTATTAGGATAGAAAGAAATGGCTTCTGAGTGTGTGATGGTCCTTTCCTCAAGTTTCAGCAAAAAGAGCTGGTTGGTTTTAGTTTTTTATCTATAAGACTTTCGATAATAGAAAGGGGAAGCATAATGAAAAAGTTCAATACGCTTATGGTTTTGAGTCTCTTGCTGCTGTCCGCCTGTTCCACGGCACCTTCTGAATCCGCTGACCCCCCTGAAAGTCAGGAAACGACAGGGATAGGAAATCCTTCTGTCGAAGTGCTAGGCGATCGCTTGGAAGTTCCATGGTCAATTAACAAGATTGGGAAGACTTTTTATATCAATGAAAGGACGGGAGGAATTGTGAAGGTTTCCGGTGATGGAGAGGTCACCAGGATGAAGGTGAACTTAAAAGAACCTTTGGCCCAAGTGCCTGAGGCGGGTTTCCTGGGGTTTGTCCTGCACCCGGACTTTCCCGACACGCCCTCTGCATACGCCTATTATACTTACCAAAACAGCAGCAGGCCCCATAACCGGGTAGTGATACTTAACCTGGATGGCGATGTTTGGACAGAGGGAAGCATCTTGCTTGATGATATTCCGAGCGGGCAGTATCACCATGGCGGCCGCCTGGAGATCGGACCGGACAACAAGCTCTATATTACGACAGGCGATGCTACTGAGCGTGAAATTGCCCAAGATTTGAACTCATTGGGCGGTAAGATTCTTCGTATGAACCTGGATGGATCGATTCCCGCTGATAACCCGTTTGAAAAATCTTATGTGTACAGTTATGGCCACCGTAATCCTCAAGGTATTGCCTGGGATAATAGCGGGAACCTTTATAGTACCGAACATGGCCCATCAGGCTTTGATGAAATCAATCTCATTGTAGCCGGAAACAATTACGGATGGCCGCTGATTATGGGAGATGAAAAACGAGAGGGATTACAGCCGCCGGTTGTCCATTCAGGAGATACGACATGGGCACCATCCGGAGCTGATATTCATAACAATCAGCTGTACTTTGCGGCGCTAAGGGGTCAAGTCATAAAGCGGTACTCTATAGACACTGGAAAGGTAGAAGAAGTCCTTTCTGGGTATGGCAGAATAAGGGACGTCTATATTGACGGTGAAAGGCTGTACTTTGTCAGCAATAATGCTGATGGAAGAGGGAATCCTGCTGAAGATGATGATAAGCTTTACACAGTCTCGCTTACAGAATTGAACAGTGGACGAAGTGAGGAATAATGGATACTTCTCTTTAATAAAACGCTGTTTTCGTATATATTGTTGCTCTCGGAAAAATCCAAAGAGCTGGATTTTTCCCTTGGAGACAAGGGCTTTTTTCTCTGAACAAGGTGAATTAGCTCTTTTCTTCCTTGTTTATCAGGGTATTTCTAGTTAATTAAGTAGATGTTTCTTAAAGTTTGTATTAAATAGCAACAAAGTTTACGAAAAGAGCCTAAGAAAAAGAATGCCGAATGAGAGAGCGGGTTCATTCGGCAGATTCCTATTTCATGGCTTCTTTCTTAACTAATTCCATAAAATCGTTGACGACTTTTTTGTTGTTTTTTTCTCCCCCAAGTTTCAACATGGCGCGTCCGACAAAATTCCTGCCTTTATTTTGCCCTTCATAAATAAACTTCGTATGCGATTCGTCTACTTTTTCAAGTGTGAAAGAGAGATCAATTTCGAATGCTTTAGCAATGACAAAACCTATACGTTTAAACTTTCTATTTTCCGTATTTTCATAACCTAGTGTTTCAACAATATAGGTTTCAACCCTTTTTCCTTCCTGGTATTTTTGCTGATACTTTGACCCTGTTACTTCCTCTGTCAGGTGAACGGGTTTGTTTTCAATCACCTTTGGCATGATCCTGGGCATATTTTCTTCCTGAAACAAGTGCCATACCTTTTCAATGTCAGCAGAGATTATCGTTTCTTCTTTCCATTGAATCATTCTGCGTCCTCCTTTCCGAATTCAATAAACTCGTCGATATCGTTCAATTTTTGCTGTAACTCATTAATTTGCTCTACAATGTTTTGCCTTTTTTGCAGGAGAAGTGTCTCCAGGTTGAAAAAAGATTCATCGTTCATCACTCCCTGCATTTCCTGAATAGTCAACCCGAAGCTTCTCAGTTTATTCAGCAATACAGCCAAAAAATAAGAGCCGTCATCATAATAGCGGTAGTGATTATTCGGATCGATAAAAGCGGGTTCAAGCAGTTTGACCTCTGCATAGTAACGCAAGGTTTCTTTGCTTAGCCCTGTCATCTCGGAAAATTCACTGATCTTATACATTTCTCCCTCCGCATATTTATCATAAACTATGGGGTGCACCACATGGTCAACTGTTTTTGGTTTTCTTTTAGGCTTGTTTGTTTATGAGGCTGTTATTCAAGTGAAAACTTATTTAGCTCAGAGGAATATCATGTTCGGTTGTAGTCGTACTCTTATAGCGTAAATCAACGTACCGCTTATCTAGAACCCCTCTAAAAAACTTTATTAAGATATTTACTTAGAGGACGATAATTAAAGGTCTGTCTGCTTATTGCCCTTTATAGCCTTCCAAAAGGACGTCATTAAATCTAGCAACCTATCGTTCGTTAAATCCTTCAACACTAGCCGTCTGAGTTGGCCATGCTACAGAAAATATCCCTGCGTTCACTATGTCATAATTTCTGAATGGCTTCATACTATAGAGAAGTATAAGCCAAGAAACGCCTCAAACCAAGAAAAGGCTTACACTAAATTGTTTTAAGATAATTAATATAAATGTGTTGACAGTTTTGAAAAGCCGTTGTAAAGTGTAAATCAAGTTACAAAAACAGAATAAATTTCCATACTTCTTATCAAGAGAGGCAGAGGGACTGGCCCTGTGAAGCCTCGGCAGCGGACTATTATTTAGTACCGTGCCAAATCCAGCAAGCAATGCTTGAGAGATGAGAAGAGGACGGATTACATAATCATGCCCTCTTCGCTTTCAAGAAGAGGGTTTTTTATTTTGTTTTCATAAAAGTGGGAAGAGGGAGGGAAGAGTGAAACATTCTAGCTTTAAATCTGAGTAATTCCATAAACTTAATAAGTATTTCTTATCAAGAGAGGCAGAGGGACTGGCCCAATGAAGCCTCGGCAGCGGACTATTATTTAGTACTGTGCCAAATCCAGCAAGCATGTGCTTGGGAGATAAGAAGAGCCCTTTTTACCTGCGGGTAAAACCTCTTCCATCTCCCGGAAGAGGTTTTTATTTTGCAAAACAACCAAAGAAAGGAGCCGCAAAATGATTGAATTCAAAGGATTGACAAAAGTTTATGAGAGCGGTGAGCAGGCTGTCCGGGCATTGGACGGCATTGATTTGAAGATAAATGAGGGGGAAATATTCGGGGTCATCGGCTTCAGCGGTGCAGGGAAAAGTTCATTGATCCGGTGTGTTAACTGGCTGGAGAAGCCGACATCCGGAAGTGTAGTTGTCGACGGGAAAGACCTTACACAACTGAACCCCAAAGAAATCAGGGAGGTCAAACGAAATATCGGCATGATTTTTCAGCATTTCAACCTGTTGAATTCCAGAACAGTGTTTGCCAATGTGGCCATGCCGCTAAAGCTTGCAAAAGTGCCAAAGGATGCAATAAAGGAACGGGTAACGGAGCTTCTCGATTTCGTCGGGCTGGGTGATAAGGCTGACTATTATCCAGACCAGCTGTCAGGAGGGCAAAAGCAGAGAGTGGGGATTGCACGGGCCCTGGCTACCAGGCCGTCCATCCTGCTTTGTGATGAAGCGACTTCCGCCCTGGATCCACAGACGACGAATTCCATCCTGCAGCTGCTGAGAAAGGTCAACAAAGAATACAACATCACAGTGTTGATCATCACGCATGAAATGACGGTCATCCGGGAGATTTGCGACAGGGTGGCCGTCATCGAAGCAGGAAAAATTATTGAGGAAGGGTCGGTCTTCAACGTCTTCTCCGCACCAAAAACGAACACAGCGAGAAACTTCGTCAGTACAGTGATGAACGACGCCTTGCCGGAATCGATCCAGGAAATTGTCAGGAAGAATGCAGGTTTGCAAAAAATTTTCAGAATCAATTTCGTAGGGGAATCTGCAGGGCAGCCGCTTCTTTCTAAAATTGCAAAGAAGTTCGATATCGATACAAATGTGTTGTTTGGCAATATCACAGAACTACAAGGTGTGCCGTTTGGCAACCTGATTGTCGAGTTCCTCGGCAGTGAGAGTGAAATCAACCGGGCACTGATGTACATCAATCAAGAAAAAGTCGGAATCAGGGAGGTTGAGGCAAATGCTAGTTGATCAGGAACAGATTATAGAAGCGCTGATTGAAACCATTCAAATGGTTGCCTTCTCGTTGTTATTCTCAGCCCTTCTTGGCTTGCCGCTGGGAATCCTGCTGGTCGTGACAAGAAAAGGCCATTTACTTGAAAACCTGCCTGTGTTTAACGTTCTAAATGGAATCATCAACGTATTCAGGTCCATTCCATTCATCATTCTGATGGTTGCCATTATCCCGGTAACAAGGCTGATCGTCGGAACGTCCATCGGTACCGCGGCAGCAGTCGTGCCATTAGTGTTTTATGCCGGTCCGTATATTGCCAGATTGATAGAAAACTCTTTGCTCGAAGTCGAACCAGGTGTCATTGAAGCGGCAGAATCCATGGGAGCTACACCTTGGCAGATCATCATTAAATTTTTAATTCCGGAAGCCCTCAGTTCCTTGGTCCTGGCCTTCACGATTGCGACAGTCGGGCTTGTCGGTGCTTCCGCCATGGCCGGAGCAGTCGGGGGCGGCGGGCTTGGAGACCTTGCCATCACGTATGGCTACCAGCGTTTTGATACAACCGTTATGCTGCTTACCGTCGGGATACTGGTCATCATGGTCCAGGGCCTTCAGACACTGGGCAACATTACATCTAAAAAAATCAGAAGAAGATAACAGGAGGAATCATCAATGAAAAAACTATTATTAGCAGTATTAATTTTGGCTCTTGCCGTGACGGGGGCAGCCTGCTCCAACTCCACAAGCGGGGAAGAAACAGTGAAAATCAAGGTCGGTGTAAGCGGATCGGATAACCGCATCTGGGATTATGTTTCCGAAAAAGCTGAAAAAGAAGGCATCGAAGTAGAAATCGTCCGTTTCTCTGACTACGTTCAGCCAAATATCGCTCTTGCAGAAGGTGAACTCGATGCCAATGCATTCCAAACAATCTCTTACTTTAACGCATTTAAAAAAGAACATGATCTGGACTTGGCACCAATCGCCACAACAGTCATCGCTCCAATGGGCATTTACTCAGAAAAATATGACAGCGTGGAAGATATCCCGGAAGGCGGAAAGATTGCAGTTCCGAACGAAGCGACCAACATGGGCAGAGCCTTGCTGCTGCTTCAGGAAGCGGGCCTGATCACACTTCCTGAAGATTTTGACGGAAATGGAGCGGTAGAGAAAATTGTAACCAACCCGAAAAATCTTGAAATCGTTCCAGTTGTCGCTGGCCAGACTCCAAGGGTATTGCCTGATGTTGCAGCCTCGATCATCAATAATGGAATTGCGGTGGATGCCGGATTCACACCGACAAAAGATGCCATTTTCCATGAAAGTGAAACAGCAACACCATACATTAATATCATTGCGGTCCGCACCGAAGATAAAGACAATGAAACTCTTCAAAAGCTTGCTGAAATCTATCAGGAAGACGATGTGAAAGAGTTCATTGAAAAAGAATACAAAGGAAATGTCATCCCGACGTTTGTTTCTTTAAGCCATATTGGAGAGTGATAAGTTCTCAATCATTTAATTGAGTGTTTAGGGCAAGAATCGCGGTCTTATAAAAAGTCAGCGTATCGGCCGGTTGGTAGTGTTTAACAGCCAATCTGTGTCGAATATCATGATTGCTTTGTCGAATAACGACCCTACTTTGTCGTTTAACGCCCTAAGTATGTCGAATATCAGCCTGCCAAGCCGCGTGTTCACGCACAAAAAAATAAACAGGAGGAATGGGCATGACTTCAGTAGCAGAGATTCATACAGAATTAAAAAGCGTTATTATCGAGGATGTGGAAAGCAACAAGGAGAAATATATCTCCACAAGTCACAGTATTCATCAAAAACCGGAAATCGGAAATGAAGAATTCTTTGCCTCAGAGCTTCTCTCCGGGATATTAGAAGAAGAGGGCTTTCAGGTAGAGAGGGCAGTTGCTGGTCATGAAACTTCCTTTCTGGCAAGGAAAAAATCAGAAACTCCAGGCCCTGTCATTGCTTTCTTAGCAGAATATGATGCCTTGCCCGGCCTGGGTCACGCATGCGGTCACAATATTATCGGCACCACAAGTGTCGGAGCAGCAATTGCCCTGAGCAAGGTACTCAATACAACGGGAGGAGAGGTCGTTGTCCTCGGAACGCCGGCAGAAGAAGGCGGCCCAAATGGCAGTGCAAAAGGAAGTTTCGTCAAACATGGTCTACTGAAAGGCATTGACGCGGCGATGATGGTTCATCCGGCCAACTCGACAAGAGTGACATCCACATCCCTGGCGGTCGATCCGCTTGATTTTGAATATCACGGAGTCCCTGCTCATGCAGCGGCTTCCCCCCATGAAGGAGTCAACGCATTGGATGCTGTCATCCAGCTTTTCAATGGAATCAATGCGCTGAGACAACAGTTGACGGATGACGTGCGGATCCATGGAATTATCACTCACGGAGGAGACGCTCCCAACATCATCCCTGAGTATGCCAAAGCGAGATTCTTCATCAGGGCAGCTTCGAGGTCGACCCTGAATGAAGTTACAAAGAAGGTCAAGGCGGTCGCAGAAGGAGCAGCACTCGCCACAGGGGCAGCCCTGAATGTCGTTGCATTCCAGAACGAAGTGGATAACCTGCTGCTGAATAAAACATTTGACCGTGTCTTTACGGAAGTCATCAAACAATTTGGAGAGACAGTCGATCTTAACGACCGTGAAGGGCTTGGTTCCACCGATGCGGGCAATATCAGCCAGGTGGTGCCGACGATCCACCCTTTCATAAAAATCGGTCCTGAAAATCTGGTTGGCCACACCGTGCCATTCAGGGAAGCTTCTGCCTCTCCTCAAGGAGACGAAGCGTTGATTAAGGGGGCAAAAGCCCTTGCCCTGACAGGTCTTAAACTGCTGACTGATCATCAGCTCCTATCTGCCATTAAGGAAGAATTCCTCGAAAGAAAGCTGGAGCAGGACGGTAAATAATATCTTTGATTTGAGTGAAGGCAGAATCTCTTTGGGTTCTGTCTTTTGCTTCAAGAGAAAGTATAGAAGGTAGGTGCTGCGAGAGAATGATTAGCCCTGAGGATAAAAATTAGGTCTTCTCTTTCCGGATGCAATAGGATCAGGAAGGGTGTTAAACCCTTAAAGAAATGTTACCACCATATATTAAAGGCAAGATTGGTAAAGACGTCAGTCCCCTCCACGAATAAATCTTTAACTATTGATACCCAACCCAATTCCCTTAATGTATTTTTAAATGAATTTTAAGAAAACTATTGAAATCGCTTTCAAAATGGTTTAAAATTCACTCCAAGAGTAAATTTCCGAAACGTTTTGGAGGAGCTCAAGTGACTACTATTAAAGATATTGCAAAAGCAGCTGGTGTTTCTGTTACCACGGTATCCAGAGCTTTAAACGGCTATTCGGATGTCAAAGAGCTGACCCGGCAGAAAATAGTTGCCGTTGCCAAAGAATTGAATTACAGTCCCAACTCGCTTGCCCGGAGTTTGGTGATGAATAAGTCGCAGACGATCGGACTCCTGGTTTCAGGCTTCACAAAAGAGAGCGTCAAGGATAATTTTACAGTCGAGGTATTAGCAGGTGTGAATGAATGTGCTTCAGAAATGAATTACGACTTGGTTCTATTCAACACCAATTCTTCTATGCAGAGGGAAAAAACATATACCCAGCTTTGCAGGGAGAGAAGGGTTGATGGAGTTATCATTCAGGGAATCCGGACAGATGATCCTTACCTCAAGGAAGTGGTTGACAGTGATATTCCTTGTGTACTGATTGATATTCCAATAGCTTCAGAGAATGTGGGATATGTGACGACCGACAATGAGTTAGGGGCAGATAAAGCAGTTCAGCACCTGATTGAGCTTGGCCACAGGAATATCGGGATGGTGAATGGACATGAATATGCATTTGTCAGCCAGAAACGTTTGAATGGCTATAAAAGGGCCTTGGAAAACGCAGGTCTTCCTTTTAAGCCGGAGTATGTGGTCGACGGGAGTTACAAAGAGGGAGAATCCAATAAAGTGACGAAAGAATTGCTATCAAATCATCCGGAGATCACGGCAATATTCTGTGCCAGTGATTTAATGGCAATCGGGTCGCTGAAAGCGGTTCAAGAGATAGGGAAAAAAGTTCCGGCCGATATATCCATCATAGGCTATGATGATATTTTACTTGCTTCATATGTCAGCCCGGCCCTGACAACTATTGCACAGAATAAGTTTCAGCTTGGTTTTGAAGCGGCTCAAATGCTTTTGAATCTTTTAACCAAAGGGGATCAATTAAAACAAGTTATTTTGCATACAGAGTTAAAAGAACGGAATAGCACTGCTTCCATCAAAAAATAAAAAAGTAATAACGCCTGGACAGATACCTTGTCCATGCGCTTCACATTTATCAAACTACTGAAAGTTTTACCAAAAACCGAAACGTTTCGGCAATAAAAGTAAGCGCTTCCTTATAAGGTTTTTATTTTTATTAATTTTCCGAAACGTTTTGGGAGGGTTTTAGGAGGTCTCATTATTAACATGAACTATCGTGTAATAAAAGAAAATAATTTGTTTTTTTTAACAGATGAAAAAGGAGATATTGTAGAAAATCATTCCTATGGATTGGGGTTGTATATGAATGATACTCGTTATCTCAGCAAATTCAACCTGAAAATCAATAGGGAAGAGCCAATTCTGCTTCATTCAGATGGATCCGAGAATTATATGGCGAGAATCCTCATGACCAATCCTCACCAGGAAAAGGATGGAGACCTGATACTGTGGCGTGAATCGATAGAAATAGAGAGAACACGATTCATATTTGATGACATCCTCTATGAAACCGTTACAGCTAAAAACTACTATCCCAAGCCTGTCTCTTTTGAACTGAGCGCCCATTTTGATGTTGATTTCAAAGATATGTTCATCGTCAGGGGCTTCCAGACAGGAGAGGTTGGAAGAAGAATGGGACAGAAGATAGAAGAGCAGCAACTGGATTTCCTGTATGAGGGAGCAGATGAGATCAAGAGAAGAACGTCAGTGAAGTGGGATACACAGCATAGCAAAGCGACTGAAGAAGGGGAGGTTTCCTTCTCTCTGACTTTGGACCATGAGGAGTCAAAGTCCATTACATTCATGGTAGCCCCAAAAGAAGGGGAGGAAACAAACCGGGTACATCTTACACCTGGAGAAGCTTTAGAAAAATTGAAAGCTTCCTATTCAGAATGGGAAAACAGCATGTCTTCTGTTGAAACGGATTATATGCCGCTCCAGAGACTTGTTGACAGAGGCACGGATGATCTGAGAGTGCTGCTTACCGACATTGGCTACGGGCGGTTCCCTGTTGCCGGTCTCCCTTGGTTCGGCGTTCCATTCGGGCGTGACAGTTTGATTGCCGCATTGCAAATGCTCGCATTCCAGCCAGAGGTCGCAAAAGGCACCCTCCTTACAATGGCGAGTTTGCAAGGGACAAAAGTTGATCCGTGGAGAGATGAACAGCCGGGCAAGATCATGCATGAAATCCGTTATGGCGAGCTGGCGAATACGGATCAGATTCCCTTTACTCCTTATTACGGTACCATCGATGCTACACCACTGTTCCTGGTGCTTCTGACAGAGTATGTGAAATGGACAAATGATCTGGATACTTTCCATAGATTAGAAGATAACGTTAAGAGGGCCCTGCAATGGATAGATGAATACGGGGACAGGGATGGAGACTTGTTTGTCGAGTATCATCAGGAATCGGTTAAAGGGATTGCCAACCAAGGATGGAAGGACTCAGGGGATTCCATCGTTCACCGCAATGGAGACTATGCGAAGACACCGATCGCCCTTTCTGAAGTTCAGGGGTATGTGTATCAGGCTAAGCGCGGAATTGCCTCCATCTATAAAAAACTCGGCAAAACGGAACAAGCAGAAACTCTATTGAAGCAAGCTAAGAAACTACAGCAAAAATTTGAAGAAGAATTCTGGATGGACGATCAGCAATTCTATGCGATTGCACTTGATCGGGATAAAAAGCAAGTGGGGACGATTACTTCAAATCCAGGCCACGTATTGTTCTCTGAAATGCTAGATGAAGAAAGAAGCTTGAAAGTCAGTGATATGCTTGCATCGGAAAAAATGTTCTCCGGTTTTGGAATCAGAACGATGGGCAAGGGAGAAGCAGGCTACAACCCAATGAGTTACCATGACGGAAGCATTTGGCCTCATGATAACAGTATGATCCTGTTAGGCTTGAGCAGGCTGGGGTATCAGGACCATGCTAAAAAAGTGATTGAAGGGCTTATCAAAGCTGCGGCCCACTTTGAGTATGATCGCCTGCCGGAACTGTTCTGCGGCTATGAAGAAGAAATCGGAAAGGCTGTTAAATACCCGGTGGCATGCTCCCCGCAAGCGTGGGCAGCAGGTACTCCATTAGTCTTCATCCAAGGGTTACTGGGAATTGTTCCGGACAGTACGGAGAATAAAATCACAGTCAATCCCTTCCTGCTGGACGGAATGAATGAACTTACTGTCCGTTCCATGAGGATAGGTGAAGGAGTTCTTTCTCTCAAAATCACAAGAGATGGCTCAGGTCTTAAGACAGAGGTATTGGAAAATACTACAGGCTGGGAGATTAGAGAAATTTAATTTTGGTTTACAGGATGCATGTTCCTTTAAATAAATTTTATAAACAAGACGGAAGGGGTTTTTAGAAATGAAAAAGAAATGGTTAGCTGGTTTAGGAATTACCACTATGTTGGTTGGTTCGGTTCTTGGGGGTTGCGGCAATTCCGATAAGGCAGAAAACAGCGGCGGAGAGAAAGATGGGGAAAAAGTTCAAGTCACACTTGCTGGTTGGGGCGGAAACCCTTCTGAACAAAAGCTGCTTGAACAGACGCTTGAGGACTTTGAAGCAAAACACCCAAATATCGATGTTAAATTAGAGGTTATTTCTGAGCAATATATGGATGTTATAAAAACACGCCTGATTGGCGGTGAAGGCCCTGATGTATTCTATCTGGATGCTTTTGAAGCTCCGGCATTAATTGAAACGGGCGTTGTTGAGCCACTTGATGAATACATAACAGAAGAATTTGATGTAGAAGATTTTGAAAAACCGATGCTTGAAGCATTCCAGGCTGATGAGAAAACGTTTGGTTTTCCTAAAGATTACTCAACATTGGCTTTATTCTACAACAAGAAGATGTTTGAAGAAGCAGGCGTAGAAGTTCCAACAACATGGGAAGAACTTCAAGCTGCTTCAGAGAAACTGACAAATGGTGATGTATATGGGTTTGGTGTGGCTCCTGAACTTGCACGTCTATACTATATTGCGGAATCTCTTGGTGGAAATGTCGTTAAAGACGGAAAAGCAAATTTCGCTTCCCCTGAAGTAGTAGAAGCACTTCAGCCAATTATCGAGCAGCATAATAATGCTAAAACATCTGCACAGCCTTCGGAAGTAGGCGCGACTTGGGGCGGAGAAATGTTCGGACAGGAAAAGGCGGCTATGGTCATTGAAGGAAACTGGGCCATCCCATTCTTAGCCGACACATTCCCTGGTGTAGAATATGGCACAGCTGAAGTTCCTACAATCAATGGTAAAAAAGGCACTATGGCATATACGGTTGCTTATGTCATGAATGCTGCTTCGGAAAAGAAAGAAGCTTCTTGGGAACTGCTTTCTTACCTGACTGGAAAAGAAGGTATGGAAACGTGGACATCTAAAGGGTTTGCGCTTCCTACTCGTAAATCAGTCGCTGAAAAGCTTGGTTATGATCAGGATGAACTGCGCGGAGCACTTGTGGCAGGAGCTCCTTATGCGACAGTTTGGTCTGAAGGAACGAACCTTCCGATTATCGTAAACAATTTCAATAACCAATTCGTAAGTGCCTTCCTTGGTGACCGTCCTTTGGATGAAGCGCTTGAAGAAGCACAAAAACAGGCGAACAGTGAAATCGACAACAACTAATCTTTTTGGTGGAAGAGGATCTGCCTGGGTCCTCTCCATGCTTTTTACTGTATTCTTTCTGTTGAAGTCCTTATCTAAATCAGGACTTCGATAGAAAGAGTTCATGTAAAAAAAGAACCAATCATTAAAATAAATCGGGGGTTACAAGATGATCAGAAAAACTTCCAAGAGAGAGCTGAGGGAAGCAGGACAAGGATATTTTTTCATGTCCCCAGCCATTTTCGTTCTATCACTATTCATTATCGGTCCTATCCTTTATGCCGTATTTCTGGCATTTCATAAAGTCGAATTGCTCGGTGGCACTTCTATGGACTTCGTCGCTTTTGAAAACTTTGCAAGAATCATGGAGGACCAAAGAGCAATCATCGCACTAAAAAACACAGCTAAATATGTGTTAATTGTTGTTCCTGTGCAGACGTTTTTAGCACTTGTACTCGCAGCAACCCTGAATGCAGGGTTAAAAGGAGAAAAGTTTTTCCGTATCGTTTATTTTCTTCCTACCCTGACTTCATCCGCTGTCTTAACCCTTATATTTATGTGGATGTATAACAAAAATGGATTAATCAACCACGCTTTAGAGATCCTGGGCTTGCCAACCTATAACTTCCTTGGTGATCCGGACATCGCGTTGAATGCCATCATGATTATGAATATCTGGGCTACGGCACCATTTTTCATGGTCATTTATCTTGCGGCTCTTCAGGATATTCCGGATTCACTATACGAAGCTGCGGACCTGGATGGAGCGAATGCAATTCAAAAGTTTTTCTATGTAACCGTTCCGTTCCTTCGTCCTGTCACATCCTTCGTTGTAATTATGGGACTTATCGGGACATTCCAGTTATTTGACCAATCTTACATTTTTTCAGGGGGATCAGGGGGGCCTGATAACTCAACCTTGACCGTTGTGCTCCTAATCTATCAATATGCCTTTAAAACATTAGGAACAATGGGATATGCAGCTGCATTGGCTTTCGCCCTCGCGTTAATTATTTTAGTGGCAACCCTGCTGCAGCGGAAATTCTCAAAAGAAGAATCGCTCTATTAAGGAGGTTTATATGAAACCGAAAAAAATGTCATTCAGTAAGCGCTTATTATATATCATTCTTGTTGCATATGCGGTCACGACCCTGATTCCATTTTTCTGGGCGCTGTCTTCTTCATTCAAAACTCTTGAAGAAATCGTAAGCGGTACACTCAATTTCCTGCCGCAGAATTTTACACTGGATAACTATAAACAGATTTTCGTGGAACAGGAATTATTCCCGCGCTGGATGTTAAACAGTCTGATCATTGCAGGCGTGGGCACATTCCTGAACATTATCTTTAACTCAATGGCCGGGTATGCTCTTGCACGGCTAAGTTTCCCAGGGAAAAAGGCATTGTTCATCATCATCCTTGCAGTGCTGATGATTCCTGCCCAGGTGACAATGATTCCAAATTACCTGATCTTAAAAGAATTAGGCTGGCTGAACTCTTATCAGGGAATGATCGTTCCGGCGATGATCAATGCTACGTTCATCTTCATGATGCGTCAATTCTTTGTTAACTTTCCGCAAGAACTGGAGGAAGCAGCCCAAATTGATGGATTGAGCAGGCTGGGCATCTTCTTTAAAATCGTTCTTCCGTTGGCAAAGCCGGCATTGGCAGCTCAAGCAATCTTCGTTTTCATGGGATTCTGGAACGACTTCATGAGACCCCTGATCATCATGACTGATGCGGAGATGTACACTCTGCCGCTAGGACTTAATACCTTCAAAGGTCAATACGTAAGCTACTGGAACTACATTATGGCTGCTTCAATGGCCTTCACGCTGCCCGTGCTGTTGATCTATGCTTTCTTTAATAAGTACTTCATTAAAGGGGTATCGTTCACAGGCGGAAAATAAGAATCTGCCTCCTATCGTTCGCTGATAGGAGGTATTCTTGTTTAATGCGAAGGTCTTATTTATGATTGGGATAAATAAAAGCACTACTCTAGTTACGCTGGTAAAAGCCATCAAAATGTTCAGGCAGGGAGTGAACAGCCGCTGCCCTTTATAGACGTTAGATGTCTAGTTGATTTCGAAGCTATCTTCAGGAGGGTTATCATATAAACCGCCATCAAAAATTGATTGAAAAGGATGGCAAGCTCTATTTAATGTATGCAGGAAATCAGTGGACAGGCCCGGACCATGATATGGATCTCTATCAGGTGCAGGCCCTGGCTGTCACTGAGGATGGAATTACGTTTGAAAAGGTACCAGAAAATCCTGTCATAGATCCTGCACCTGATGGGGATAGCCACCCTTATCATTTCAGGGACCCCAAGGTGTGGAAAAAGGGAGAGTACTAGTACGTTTTCATCGATCATTCTTCTGTGACAAGCCGATTGAATTGCTGCAAGTCGACCAGTGGGATTTGTAACATGACCCTTGAGTTGTTGATGGAGAGTGAACTATTGCTGTAGAAAAGAATATGAAAAGGATGCTCCGATACAATGGGGGCATCCTTTTTTTGCTTTATGAGCGTCAGGCGCTGCCTATAATGCATCCCGTAAGGACCGGATGATCTGGACATTATATTGATCCATATGAACTCCAGAGGAGACCATCTTGTGGGCTACGGCTGGTCTCATACCAGTAAGGCTGACATTGACGCCAAGCAGTTTCAATGCCTTTAAGAGTCCGTTGATGGAATGGAAAAAATGCTGGTTAGCTTCAAGGATAGAGGAAAGGTCAACAATGAGGGAAGACAGTTTCTTCTCTGAAACGCTGATTAACACTTTTTGTGTAATTAAGTCGATTTCCAAGTCATCTATAATCGTCTGATTAAGCGGGAGGATTCCTTTTTCATCAGGCAGCAGGATAATGTTGGAGGCCATTTGTTCTAAATGAAGCTTGATTTTTTCTTCTTCTTGAACAAACTCTGTGACATCGGAGAATTCAGCCATTGCTCCTAAAATAGTGTCATTCTCCTTCAGTAAATGTGTCTCCAGGTCGAAATAACAGTTGAATTCCCCAAACTGGTACGGCATTCTTTTTATTTGGACTGTTTTTCCGAACTTCACGGTGTTTTCAACATGGCGGACATCTTCCGGTGCATCAGGGAACAGGTCGTACGCATTCATATGAAGGACATCTTCTTTATTCACTTTCAACAATCTTTCGCACGCTGGGTTCATGTAAACGATTGAGTAGTCGGCATCAATGATGAAAATGGCATTTTTCAAAAAATCCATAGCATTCAAGGTTAGTTCATTAAATTGCAAAATACTTTTCTTCAAATCTTGTCCTCCAAAAATGAGTCTTATAAAAATTATAGCATCTTAATGGTTTGAATATCCATATAATGTGCAGGGAATTCCAGGACCTTTGCAGTAGATAGATAGGGAGACAGGAGGAGATTTTATGAAAGCACCAGAAGTGATAGAAGCGGTCTGGAAGAAATTTGACGGCTTTCCTATGGAGACATTGACGAAGGTTTGGCTACACAGCAGGATGGAAGGCGGTAAGCAGCGTGATATAGAGACTATGAAACTGCATAAAGAGCGATATGGCATTACAGGGAATTGCTTTGACCTGGCGCTCTGGCTTCTGTCAGAATTCAAGGCTGCAGGTCTCACTGCATATGCCATCGGCCATGATCTGAAGTCAGAGGCAGCCCATGTTGCTGTGATAGCACTGGATGAGCAGGAAAACCGATATCTGTGTGACTTGGGAGATCAATGGCTTCAGCCTATTTTAATAGAAAGAAATCACCCGGAATTCTCCCCTGATAAGCTGCCAGGTTTCTTCCCGGGAAGTGATATTCAAATCATCCCAAGAGAGCTGGATATTGAGGTCTTATATCACCGGCCAAACGGAAAGGTATCCAGGCAGGTGTTTGATCTTACTCCAATCGATTATGGAGATTTCCTGGAGGCTGCTGATTTTTCGCAAAATCTCATCAAGTCCAAGCCGCTGCTGGAAGTAAGGATTCCTTATAAAAAGGAAATGGCCCATTGGGGATTTTATGATTGGGGCAGCTTTCTCGGTACTAGTGAAGGAAAACATGTTGATGCCCCGTTGTCTACCGTTGAAGAGTGGGTGGAAAGGCTGCATGATAAGACAGGCTATGACCGCCAGATGCTTCTGGAGTCTTTATCCATTTATAAGTCATTTTTAGATGAGGGAACAAGGGTACAGCTGTAAAGTTAGGAGGAAGTTGATAGGGGGTTCGTTGGAACAGTCTTATTATCTTACCCTTCAGGATAGTTCCACTCATTATGATGCATGGCTCTAAACTTAATAGGAAACAAGTTCACCGCCGATTTAATAAAAACACTTGGATTCTGAAGAACCCAAGCGTTTTTTATCATAGCTGGAAGTGTTATTCAACCTTATCATTTTCCCATTGATACGTCCAAAAGTGCTCAAAGGTTACCCACTTTAAGGCTTCTGGATCCTGGGCGGCAATTCCCTGTTCAATTTGAGGAAGCATCCAGGCTGTCTGAGAACTGTGCGCTTTCATTGTCTCGATCTTTTGGTCCTTTACATCCGAGATATCATTGGTGACATCCGGTTGTCCCAAATGCTGTTTACAATCATTTGAGAATGCCAGACAGTGAAGCTTCGGACGTGCGGCCTTTGGCAGCCGGCGGACGGCTCTCACTACTGCCCGTGCCGTCGCTTCATGGTCAGGATGCACCGAATATCCTGGATAGAAGGTGATGATTAAAGAAGGATTCAATTCCTTAATGAGGTTTGTCACCATATTGGCGAGTTTTTCGTCATCTTCAAACTCGAGTGTCTTGTCGCGGTAACCCATCATGCGTAAGTCAGTGATGCCCATGACTTCAGCCGCTTTTTTCAGTTCTTCTTTGCGGATGAGCGGCAGGGATTCCCTGGTTGCAAATGGAGGATTACCCAGGTTTCGCCCCATTTCTCCCAAGGTGAGGCACGCATAGGTCACCGGGGTGCCTTCTTTTATATATTGCGAGATTGTCCCGGACACACCGAATGCTTCATCGTCGGGGTGAGGGAATATAACGAGTACTTGTTTTTCTTTCTGCATGCTGTAACCTCCTAAAAGTCAATGGAGTTCATTTAAGGCTTTTTTCTTAATAAACCTTGTTGCTTTTTACTATTAATTTCGAAAGAGAGTACCCTTCTTACCATGAAATATCTTGGCAAACAATAAAGAAAAGAGCTGCTATCTTCTTATAGAGAGATAGTCTTTTTATTCATGGGAAAATCGGGCACTTGGGAGTTTTCCGAGGGTAGCAATCTTTACGAAAAAAGTCATTTAAAAGGGTGTCGTGCTGATTTGCAGTGCAACAGCAAGCTTACCTTCATTGTCATGCCCTGCAAGCAGAAGCTGCCCTTTTTCCGTTTTTTCAAAGTGAGTGAGACCCTCAGCATAAATCCAGCCGATATCAAGCTTCAGGCCGGCCCTGAATGGTCCGTCACCGATGATCTTGCCATGCTCATAATTCACCTGAGCATTGCGTATGTAAGCTCCTGCAGAGAAAAAATCTTCTTTAAAGTGGGAGGCATAAGCTCCATTAGTTGTTTCTAAGTGTATATAAACATCTTTTCGGGCAAATTCATTAATCAAACCTTGCACTTTTGCCAGCGTAATAGGTTCCATCCCTCTGCCTCCTTATCCGGTAAATAAATCTGATCACTTCCCATTTTACTAAAATCACCAATAGAATGCGAAAACAACGTCTCTGTTATACCCATAATGCTTAAATAGCTGCCAACCACACCAATACGTTAAAGCGCTAAAAGGGACAGTCCCTCTTAGTGCTTTAAAGTGGTGAAGCGACTCGGAGGCAAAGGCATAAAAAAATGACTCCCACTCGGGAGCCATTGGCAAGGTTAAGATAAAAAGCTGTTTTAGGTTAAAGGTTAAGATAAAAAGTGTTGACTTGCTGCTTCGTAAATCTTAGTGTTCTTTACTGCCGATCACAACTACTTTTCCTTTATCAAGTTCTTCTTCATAACGCTCTGCTTCCGAGTCTGTTAAGCCTAAGGAACTCATTTTGGAACGCAGTTCGTCTCCGCGTTTCTTGAACGTGTTTCCAAGACTGTCGAACATGCCTTGTTCACTCATGCCGACACTTTCCGTATGAGTGCCTTCTGTTAGGTCTTTCGAACGCTCTTTGTCATGAGCGAAGATGTAAATGTCATCTTTCTCGTAACCGGAACGATTCAGTTCTTCAATTACTTTTGTTGCGTGCACTCCGTTTTCTACAGTGTGTACTTCATACATAGTTATAGCCTCCTCTAATAATTTGATGAAGCGTATGGTTAATATCTACCCGGTTTTCGAAGTGCTAAACAAGCTCAATAAGTGGTAAAATTAAGTAATTTCTGTATGCGGTAGCCGATGTATTTCATCCAGGGGATCTCGTAATCCTTCTCGATGAACTTCTCGGTATATAAACCGCCTTCGTTATCCCATATTCTGTTGAAATAAGCTTCAACTTCTTTGTTTACCTCCTGGTTAAGAGGCGTCTCCACCCAAAGGTTTGTTTCCAGATTCAGATCTTCAAAATTCCTTGTTGTATAATTGGTCGACCCGCCGAGAATAACGGCTTGTTCCTTCTTTTGAATGTAGAGAAGTTTTGTATGGTATTGTTCCATTTTCGTATTGTACCAGCGGATATGAATGTTCTCTTCGCCTCTGCGATGGAGCTCGGATGCGACAGGGATGTTGGGTAGACCCATCTTCTGCTGGCCGAATGCATTTTTATTAGGATCCAGAATAATCCTTACTTCAGCACCGCGTCTGGCTGCACCGATAAGCCTGTTAATGACTTTCCGCTCGGCGAGGTAAAACATTCCGAGCCAGACGGTATCCCCTTTTCCAGCCTTGTCCAACTCTTCCAATGCCCTTTTATGGATCTCACCTTCCGTCAGCACTTGAACTTTGATACTCCCGCCTCTTTCTCCGCTGCCATCATAATCAGGCAAACGGGGTCCATCAGAATATCTTGCAACCGCTTTTTCTGTTTTGAGAATGTCTCCAATGATAGGTCCCTTGACTTCAAAGGCAATATTGGAATGCAGGCCGCTCGCATTGTGGGGGTTGGCAGACGTGATGAGCGCAGACTGGTCTGTCACCACCACTTTTCGATGATTGGCCTTCACATTCAAGAGTTCCAAGTAGGAACGGACTGTCACTTTCGGTGCAGTGGAGGCTAACGGGTTGGACAGCCAGCCGTCATCTTCAGGTTCTGATTGAAACCATTGAAAAAAAGTTCGCCAGATGGCACTGTAAACAAAGTTGGAGTCTCGTAACGGCTTGAGGTCTGTATACATGACCTGTATGCCATTTTCTCTCAGCCGTTCCACCTCAGGGGCTTTATGAGAGCCGTATGTGGTATTGATATGATCGGTGATAAATACCATTTCGATATCTGGATTCTTTTGCTTTTTATCAATCAAGGCCTGCGTCAGATTCCCCGCTAAATCAGGCATATCATATTTACCGTCATAAAAGCTGTTGAACAGAAACATATCGATGACGACAAAGTCCTTGGCTTCTCCAATCATCCTATTAATTCTTTCGAAGATCCGCGATTCATGAAGAAAGTGACCAGCAGGATCTTTATAGGAGAGATCATAGATGAAATCAACATCATCAGTGTGGAAGACATCTCCTTCATAAGAAGTCCCTTCAGGAAGAGACTTATGAGTTTGATAGAACATAACTGAACCAAAATATACCAAAATCAGAATAGTAATGAGCGCAGTCCTCTTTGTTCCCCAGTTCTTCAAGCGTTTCATGGCTTTTTCCTCCAGTCCATAGTAAAGTACTTTACCCGCATTATAGATTGCATATTCCAACTTCCGACAATATTTTCTATAATATGAAGGAGGATGGTGAATTCATTGAAAAATCACGAAGCTAGAATAAGAGAAATAGAGTCTCTACTCGCAGAATTAAAGGAAAGCAGCCAGCAGACAAGTGCCACGGCCGTTTTTGATAGAGGGAAGATCCGTCTGCCTTTTTTAAAAGCAGGAAAAGCAATCTTCACAGTTTGGAAAAGCAAGTTTCTTATTTTGCTGCTACTGATGGTCCTTGTGATATCAGGTGTTTCGATCGGACTGTATTCTTGGCTAGCTGGAGGTACGTTACAGGAAGAACAAGGGTCTTTTGTTGAACAAATTAAAGACATGAACTCCTTGGCGACTGCACAGGCCTTCACCA
The DNA here is from genome assembly GCF_046237645.1 of Rossellomorea sedimentorum. Taxonomy (GTDB): domain Bacteria; phylum Bacillota; class Bacilli; order Bacillales; family Bacillaceae_B; genus Rossellomorea; species Rossellomorea sedimentorum. The sequence continues at coordinate 4,056,224 of NZ_CP143546.1, read as the reverse complement.
AAGCAGTCATTGAGCAAGAGGATAACAAGATATTCGGTAAAGAAATTTCAGCTGATCTTCCAGGGACGAAAAGGAAACTGTTATTGGTTGTACCAGGAACCGTCATGGCCGGAGTCGACCTGAAAAAAATATCAGAAAATGATATTTTGGTAGATGAAGAGGGAAAGAAAATGACAATTGAACTGCCAAGGGCGGAAATCCTTCAATCACCTTCTCTAGATACGGAAAACATCAAGACATTCTCAGTAGAAGGCATCTTCAGGAGTGATGTCGATTGGGAAGAGGGATTCAGCCTTGCGGGGGAAGCCAAAGAACTGATTCAGAAGGAAGCGGTTGATCAAGGATTGCTGCAGATAGCAGAGGGAAATGCTGAAAAATCGTTAAAAGATTTTTTCGGGAGGCTTGGCTACACAGTAATTATCGAATATAAGAACTAACATGAAAGGGTGTTGATTGTGGCTGGCATTCTTCAAAATGATTGGGCCGATGTCTTGGAAACTGAACTGGAGAAGCCCTACTATGTTAAATTGCAAAAATATCTAGAGGAAGAGTATGAGACGGAAAAGGTATTCCCGGAGAAAAAGAATATCTTTAACGCGCTTAATTCCACCTCTTTTTATGATACAAAAGTGGTCCTGCTTGGACAGGATCCCTATCACGGAGAAGGGCAGGCCCACGGATTAAGTTTTTCAGTAGAAAAAGACGTTAAGATTCCACCGTCACTGCGTAATATTTATAAAGAACTTCACGACGACATCGGTTGTGGAATTCCCAGTCATGGTAACTTAAGCAAGTGGACCAGTCAGGGAGTGCTTCTTTTGAACACGGTTTTGACGGTGAGAGAAGGGCAGGCGCACTCTCATAAAGGTAAAGGCTGGGAAACTTTCACCGACAAGGTAATAGAACACCTTAATCATAGGGAAAAGCCAGTTGTCTTTATGCTGTGGGGGCGGCCTGCACAGGAAAAACTGAAATTGATCGACAGTAAGAAACACTTTGTGATTCAGTCTCCCCACCCAAGTCCACTATCTGCCAGGAAAGGTTTTTTTGGGAGCAAGCCTTTTTCCAGAGCCAATGAGTGGTTGAAGAAAAACGGCGAGAAAGAAATAGATTGGTGTTTAAAGTAGAGCGAATTCCGACAAAATCAATCATGTTTCACGTGAAACAATCCGAAATATGGCGAAGCGAGGCGAAAACATCGGCTGTGCTTCGTTTTTTTATGCAAAAAGTGAAACATTTCCAGGCACTAACGGGCAATTGCACCAGAATTCACTACGGTTTGTAACAGGCAAAGTTGATATAAGTTTGATAGAATAGGGAAGAATGACTGGATAGGGAGCGAGAGAATTGCCGGAGAAAAAGAAAATCAACTGTTTTCAATGCCAATATTTCTATACAACTTGGGAACCCGCCCATCCACGCGGCTGCAAAGCATACGGATTCAAGACAAAAGCGATGCCTTCCCTGGTCGTATTCCGTTCCTCCGGAGAAAGCTGCCTGAGGTTCACGGCGAAGGGTAAATCAGGGAAATAATTTAGTGGCTGTGAAAACGGCTTTATAGATGATTGTTGATACCTTTCAGGATAGTTTTCACAATCAGCGTTTATTTGAGAAATTTTTAAAATTTTTATTAGGTTATTCACACTATATCCTGTTGGAGCGGGAGGTGCTCGCCCCTGTAGCGGAAATCTATCTGAACACAATTTCAACTGGAAGAAGGTTAAGTTACATAAAAGAACACACAAAAGGAGGGACACGATGAATATATCCCACGTCTCACTGATCAATAAAATGGAACAGGAACTTTTAAAAGCTAAGAAAGCAGAACGGCCTCAAAACATCCGTGAACACATCAACTCAATAAAAGCTTTATGTGAAGTGATGCTGGAAAATGAGAGTGTCAGCTCCAGCCAGCCTGTTTTCTCTAATCAAATGCCGGCACAGCAAATGACAATGCCGGTCAGCAGCCAGCAGTCCCAAACCGTAACAATCACTGAAGAAAGCAAGCTGGAAACAGAAGATGGGGCGAATGGAGACTCGCTGTTTGAATTCTAAATCTAAATGAACCGGGAGTGTTTGAGGGTATGAAAACATTTATTATTATTGGAGCGATCAATGCATTTCTTTCGGTAGCGATGGGGGCTTTCGGTGCTCATGCGCTGGAAGGAAAAATCTCACAGAAATATATTGATATATGGAACACAGGAGTGCTTTATCAAATGTTCCATTCAATCGGAATTCTGATCATAGGGGTGCTGGCAGGAAACATTGCAGCCAGCTCCATGCTTAACTGGTCAGGATGGCTGATGCTGATCGGAATCGTATTATTCTCCGGAAGCTTATACATTTTGAGCCTGACGGGAATCAAAGTGCTTGGGGCAATCACACCTCTAGGTGGATTATCATTCCTGATTGCCTGGGTATTGTTAATCATCACTGCTTTAAAAACCATGTAAACAAAGGTTGTTTTTGTATAGATTGATGCTTTCGGAAAAATCCTAAAGGTCGGATTTTTCCCTTGATTACTAGGGCTTTTCTTTCTGAACAGGGTGAATAGTTCTTTTCTTTATCTTGCTTGCCAGAAGCATTTCTGTAAACTACGGCTATATCCCTTGAACTTCAGATCAATATAACAGCAAATTTTTAGAAACAGCTTCAATAAAAGACTGCGAGCCAGCATGGGCACGCAGTCTTTTCAGTTTTTTAATCTTTTATCTTGGGGAATAAGCAACAGTAGGGGCTGCTCCTGCACCAAATGGATATTCATACTCAATCTCTTCGTCAAATGTAATGTAATCAAGATAAATCATCGGCAATAAATATCGCATGCCTGTTTGAGGGTCACTCAGGATAATGTGATCACGGCCGGCAGCTTCAATGATGCCCTTGAATACTTTGGCATTCCACTCCCTGTTGTTTTCAAATGTCATATACACTGTGGCCACTTTTCCTTTATTAAGACGAAGAATGTTCTCAATATACGATTCTTCTACAGGCAGCTGGCCGGGGATATTCTGTTGTGGACTTGGAGCACTGACAGGTTGTGGAACCTGCATGCCTTGGCCCCCGTAATACTGACCGCCCATGTAGTTTTGAGGCTGACCATAATATGGCGGCTGGGTATAGCCATATCCATAGGGATTTCCACTGGTTGATTGTTTCACAAAACAGACCTCCTTGAGTAATCAAAATCCTTCATGGCGAAGGTGTTTCACTTCTGGTTCACAAAGCACGGTGACCAATGCTAATGACTCTCTTTCTGTAAAAAATAAGGATAATGAAGTGAAAGAGAGTTTGCTCTAATTTCACTATTTCATTTTTATGTAAGAGAGGGACGGAATATTCCATAAAAAGCGGAAGCAGCCGTACAGCGACGTACAGATTTTAGGGCTCACGCATGAGATAAAGGGAACACAACGAACGTAGTGAGTTGATGTTGACTTATCGCAAGGAGAGAGCCCGAAATCTGCTAGTCGCTGGCTGCTGAAGCTGGATTGATAAAAAGCGGAAGCAGCCGTACAGCGACGTACAGATTTTAGGGCTCACGCATGAGATAAAGGAATCACGAAGAGCGTTAGCGGTTCGATGTTCATTTCCAGTTGCCTGGCAGCATTCTCTGAATACGAATATCATTTAAAACAGAAAAAATCCAGAAGCCGATTTTTTCTAGATTCCTTTTTGTACGAGTTGAGGAAATGAACTTGTTGACTTATCGCAAGGAGAGAGCCCGAAACCTGCTAGTCGCTGGCTGATGAAGCTGGATTGATAAAAAGCGGAAGCAGCCGTACAGCGGCGTACAGATTGCGGAACTGTCCCAATGAGTTAGAAAACAGGCTGCCCACCGTACCCAAATAAAAAGCCCAAACAGGAACCTGTCTGGGCTTAGCGTGCAATTATACGTGTAAGAAATGGCCAATCTTCTCTTCTTCAAGAAGGTTTCCAACGAAGAAAGTGCCGAACTCGCCGTAGCGGGCGCTGACTTCATCGAAGCGCATTTCATATACAAGCTTTTTGAATTGAAGAACATCATCCGCAAACAATGTAACTCCCCATTCATAATCATCGAAACCGACAGAACCGGTGATGATTTGTTTTACTTTACCTGCATACTGGCGGCCGATCATTCCGTGGCTGCGCATCAGGCTGCGGCGTTCTTCCATAGGAAGCATATACCAGTTGTCATTTCCTTGGCGGCGCTTGTCCATCGGATAGAAGCAGACATGCTTCGCTTTTGGAAGGATGGGATATAGTCGCGCACGCACATGCGGGTTCTGGTAAGGGTCTTCCCCGTCAGCCAGGTAGTTGCTCAACTCTACTACTGACACATAGGAGAATGTCGGCAAAGTGTACTGCGCGATTGTCAGTTTATTGAATTCAGTCTCAAGGTCATTCAGTTCCTCCATTGTTGGACGGACAATCATCATCATAAAGTCTGCTTTTTGGCCGACAATAGTGTATAGCGCATGGCTGCCTTCTTCTTGACTCTGAGTTTTATTCATTTTCTCTAGGAAACCATGAAATTCATTGATTGCCGTTTGTCTTTCGTCGCTGGAAAGCATCTTCCAGGAAGTCCAGTCCATTGCCCGGAAGTCATGCAAAGAATACCAGCCATCTAACGTTTGAGCCGGTTCACTCATGTGTATCACTCCTTATAAACTTGTATGCACCCTTACTATATCATAGTTTGGCCCAATATCCCGAATTAGAATCTTGACCGAAAACCAACATTTTTAAAGGGAAAGGTGCAGTGATAGTGCATATTCAGAGTGACGCAAGGGAACAATAAAGCAGGTTGAAAAGGGTGAAATTTTCGAAAAACAAAAACATTTTAAATGGAAACGCTGCCATTGTCCGTTATTCTTGAAATCTTCCGGCAGAAGAGTATGCTAAAAGTGGATAAATGAAGGAGGGCTTAATTCATGAGCAATCTATTTGAAACATTAAAAGCAAAAGTTACAGGAAAAGACCTGAAAATTGTATTTCCTGAAGGACAAGATGAAAGAATTTTAACTGCAGCCTCCCGTCTCGCCGCAGATGGAATACTTACTCCGGTGATCATCGGAAATGTGGGCAGTGTCCAGGCAAAAGCTCAAGAGGTAAATGTGTCACTTCAAGGCTGTGACATCCTTGATCCGTCAGATAATGAAGTTATGGACGAACTTGTTCAATCATTTGTGGAAAGAAGAAAGGGCAAAGCGACAGAAGAGGATGCGAAGAAGATTCTCCTTGATGAAAATTACTTCGGAACCATGCTTGTGTATACCGGCAAAGCCCATGGTTTGGTCAGCGGTGCCGCTCACTCTACAGCAGACACGGTCCGCCCGGCGCTTCAAATCATCAAAACAAAAGAAGGCGTACGCAAAACATCAGGTGTATTCATCATGGTCCGTGAAGACGAAAAATACGTATTTGCAGACTGCGCGATTAACATTTCTCCTGACAGCCAGGACTTAGCTGAAATTGCCATTGAGAGTGCGAAAACAGCGGAAATGTTTGATATTGACCCGCGGGTTGCGATGCTGAGTTTCTCTACAAAAGGGTCCGCAAAATCTCCTGAAACGGAAAAAGTGACAGAAGCAGTCAACATTGCAAAGGAGAAAGCCCCTGACCTTACGCTGGACGGCGAATTCCAATTTGATGCTGCTTTTGTCCCATCCGTTGCAAGCAAGAAAGCTCCTGATTCCGTTTTGAAAGGTGATGCAAATGTATTCATCTTCCCTAGCCTTGAAGCAGGAAACATTGGATACAAAATCGCACAGCGCCTAGGAAATTTCGAGGCAGTAGGTCCAATCCTTCAAGGATTGAATGCACCGGTTAATGATCTTTCCCGCGGTTGTAACGAAGAAGACGTGTATAAACTGGCGCTGATTACGGCTGCCCAGGCTCTGTAAGAATTTGATGTTGAACGGTCTCCTATGGGGGCCGTTTTCTAATGACCTCAGTTTAAAAATTAGGCCAAACTAAAAAGGCTTAAGTCCATACGGTTTGTCCCTCCTTGAATATTTTGGTAGTAAGGAGGTGTCAAAAATGACGACCATTGTAATAGATCCCGGCCACGGGGGGAATGATCCTGGAGCCACCTATCGGAATTTTATGGAGAAGACCTATAACCTTTCCATCGCCCTTAAGGTAAGGGATTATCTGCTAAATAATTATAATGTCAACATTCTGATGACCAGGACAGGCGACACAACAATGTCACTCAGCCAGCGCTCCAGTTTCGCCAATTCAAGGAATGCCGACTTCTACCTTTCCATCCATAATAATGCAGCTGGCGGAAGAGGCTTTGAAAGTTATATATATAACGGGGCCGTTTCTCAACAGACACAAAACTACCAATCTATTATCCACGATGAAATTATGTCCTCGGTCAAACAGAAATACGGCATCACGGACAGGGGGAAGAAACGGGCAAACTTCCACGTCCTCAGGGAAACACAAATGAACGCCCTCTTATTGGAGGTCCTGTTTGTCGATAATCCGGCTGACCTGAACATCCTGAACAATCCAAATTTCATCACTGACGTTTCTAATGCCATTGCAAGAGGGGTCGCTAAAGCACTGTCTCTTCCAGCAAAAAGTACCACAGGAGTGCTGTTTAAAGTAATTGCCGGCTCATTTACCGACCGCAAAAATGCGGAGGAAAGAGTAACCTTCCTTATGTCAAAAGGAGTATCATCTTTTATTGTCCCAACCGTCATTTCAGGGATACAGTATTACAGAGTACAGGCAGGGGCATATTCAAGCAAAGAAAATGCAGAGGCGCAAGTTGAAAAAGTAAAGCAGCTTGGCATCGCCGGCGCATTTATCATCACGGAGGGGAAAGAGCCTGCCCCCACACCCAAGCCTCCTGCACCGCCAACACCGGAGGAGCTTTTTACAATCAACGGGAATACTCTTCTACATGCTCATCAGCTTGATGAGTTCGTCCGAACAGTGAACCCTGAAGCGCCTTCTCTCGGCCAATTTTATGTAAGCTTCGGAAACGCATACGGCATCAGGGGAGATGTTGCCTATGCGCAAGCTATTCATGAGACGAACTATTTCCGCTTCACAGGTCTTGTGAAAAGAGAACAGAACAACTATGCAGGAATCGGTGCGACCGGTCCTGGCAACCCGGGTGCAAGTTTTTCTACGCCAGAAGTCGGTGTGCATGCCCAGATTCAACATCTGTATGCTTACTCCTCAACTGAAAGCATTCCGGCGGGCTTCCAGCAGGTAGACCCGAGATTTCACCTTGTCACAAGAGGAATCGCTAAAACGTGGACTGACCTTAATGGAAGGTGGGCTGTCCCGGGAACAACCTACGGACAAAGTATCATCAGCATTTATAGACGAATGCTGACCCATGCCATTGAAGGACTAGATCAACAGAAGCAGGCTATTAACAGCAGGCTTGAAGAATTATAAAAAAGCAGCGGGCGATCCGCTGTTTTTTTGTCCTTTAGAACGGTTTCGTTCTGCCACTGGGGGATATGATATAATAATTCCCATGATAACTGAAGGAGAACGAACGATGGAAATGCAAACAAACGAATCATTGCTCATACAACCCCAATGGAGGATCATCGACCAATCCAGTTTGGGTCCGCTATTCGATGCTCTTCAGTCCTTTGCCATGGATGATACCCTCTGCACCTCGGTAGGTGCGGGTGCCTCTCCAGCCACTGCCAGAGCATGGGTACACCACAACACGATTGTCCTGGGCATTCAGGATACGAAACTTCCGTCGCTTGAAGCCGGTTTGAAGGTGCTTGAAGACCGCGGTTACCGGTACATCGTCCGAAATTCCGGCGGCCTGGCGGTGGTGCTGGATGAGGGGGTTCTCAACCTTTCCCTCATCTTCCCGGACTCGGAAAAAGGGATCGATATCAATCGTGGATACGATGCGATGCTTCAGCTGATAAAAGAGATGTTCAAAGATTTTCCGGTCAACATAGAAGCAAGGGAAATCACCAATTCCTACTGCCCCGGCAGCTATGACCTCAGCATAAATGGCAAAAAATTTGCAGGCATCTCGCAACGAAGGATCAGGAATGGCGTTGCGGTGCAGATTTATCTCTGTGTGATCGGAAGCGGTTCTGAACGGGCAAAAATTATAAGAGACCTTTATCATGCGGGAAAAAGAGAAGAAAGCAGAAAATTTATCTTTCCTGAAATCCAGCCAGACTGCATGGCATCCCTTTCAGAGCTGCTTGGCGTCAGCCTGACAATCCAAGACACCATGCTGAGATTCCTGCAGTCGCTCAAAGGCTTCAGCGAAAAAATCTATGCAAGCCAGCTGGAGGGAGAAGAACTTCCTCTATATGAAGGCTATTTAGAGCGGGTTCGACAAAGAAATGAGAAGGTTTTGAAGGAAAAATAGAAATGTAGGTCCGGCAATCCACTTGGCTGCCGGATTTTTTATTGGAATGCTACAGGTAATATGAATGTTGCGGCCTTTTTATACATATATACGCATGGGTTATGCACAAATGCGCAAAGAACCAGACGTAAACGCACAGCTTCCGTCCCTTGCTGCTCATACGCAAGATCCCAAATAGAAAAAACACTGACACAGGGCCAGTGTTTTTTCTATACTATTCTGCTACTTTTTCAAGATTGCCGTTGCGGTCCATCTTGAATCTTGGCGCTTTTCCTTCTTCATCTTCGAACAAGACAAGCTTCCTTGCGCGGTTCATGATCTGCATCAGGGTTTCGTAATCTTCCTGCATCGTAACCGTGTTTTTCTCAAGTTCGGCGATCTTTTTGGCGAGTTCAGCATTTTGGCGCCTGATTTCGGCGTTTTCGTGCTTCAATCTCTGATTCTCACTTTTTAAAATATCAGAGTGAAAATTCGAGTGAGCCAGACTTTGCAAGAAAGCGATGACTTTTTCAAGTGACATTTCTGTCCTGCTTTGTGCAGCCGGCACTGCTGGAGCAGCGGCAGGGGCAGGCGTTTGGGCTGGTGACATCGATCCTGCCGTCTTGCTTACCTCATTACTATCTAATGCTTCTTCGGCAAACTCAGTATCTGCTTCTGCTTTTTCCATCATTTCCAATGCTTCACTTACCGGACTAGTATACTCTTCTTTTTCATTACTCATATCAGACGACATCGATAGAGACATAGCATCTATTTCATCATACGATGGTGCCGGCGGCTGGTATAACAGTTTTTTCTTGCCTCCCTGATCTTTCCCGAGCAGGCGCTGTCGTTGTTTGCGCTGCTTCTTGGCAAGGCTCAAAGCTTTTTCATATTGATGGCGGACAACGGCATTCCAGCGAAACCCGCAGGCGGCGGAGGTCCTGTTCAATTTGTCCCCTACTTCTTCAAATGCATTCAGCTGGGTGCTTCCTTCTCTCACATGCCGTAAAACCGTCTCGGCTAATAGCAAATCGTCTTCTTCTGTCCAGGCATCCTGTCTTGATTTCATTTTTACCAACTCCCTTATTTTAGTACCTTTTCTTACTAGAAGTCTGTACATAAAAAAGGGAATCTATACGAATATGTTAAAATTATTTTTTTCTACTAGTTTCGTTGTCGCACAGTTAAAAAAGTGGAGAGGAACTGTCAAGAGCTTGAGTAAGCCAAAAAATTTTTCAAGAGTATTCAACCCTTGAAATATAAACAATTTTCTTCATTTCTATTTATTTTTCGACAAGCTTCGAGATGTTTTTATAAGAAAAACCGTCTATAATAGAAATAAGTTAGACAGGAAGAGGGTAAAGAATGGAATACTCTAAAATGAAGTTGCATGAGGAAAAAGTTTTTAAAGACCCTGTTCATCGTTATGTACACGTAAAAGATCAGGTCATTTGGGATTTAATAGGAACAAAGGAGTTTCAAAGGCTGAGACGGATTAGGCAGCTCGGAACCACATATTTGACGTTTCACGGAGCAGAACACAGCCGTTTGAATCATTCTCTCGGTGTCTATGAAATTGTTCGCCGGATAGTGGACGATGTGTTCCAAGGACGCCCGGAATGGAGCCAGAATGAGAGACTCTTATCTTTATGTGCTGCACTGCTTCATGATTTAGGTCATGGGCCGTTTTCCCATTCATTCGAAAAGGTCTTTCATCTTGACCATGAGCATTTCACACAGGAGATCATTCTGGGAGATACAGAGGTTAACCAGGTCCTTGCAAAGGTAGCGAAGGATTTTCCTAAGCATGTTGCCGAGGTCATTGACAAAACCTATGCGAACAAGCAGGTGGTCAGCCTGATTTCAAGCCAGATTGATGCGGACCGGATGGACTACTTGCAGCGGGATGCCTATTTTACCGGAGTCAGCTACGGCCACTTTGATATGGAGCGGATCTTGCGTGTCATGAGACCGCGCGAAGATCAGGTGGTCATTAAATCCAGCGGGATGCATGCGGTTGAGGATTACATAATGAGCCGGTACCAGATGTATTGGCAGGTGTATTTTCACCCGGTGACACGAAGCGCTGAGGTTATCCTGACGAAAATCCTCCATCGTGCAAAAGAACTTCATGAACAATCGTATTCTTTTAAATATGATCCTCTCCATTTTTACTCCCTCTTCGAAGGAAATGTATCACTTGAGGATTATTTGAAGCTGGATGAAGCGGTGATCATGTTCTACTTCCAGACTTGGGAAGAGGAAGATGACCCTGTACTGAGTGATTTGTGCCGCCGTTTCATGAACAGGAACTTATTCAAATATGCCGAATTCGATCCGGCAAAAGAATATAAGAAACATAGTGAGCTTGAGGGCTTGTTTAAAAAAGCCGGACTTGATCCGGAATATTATCTGGTCGTCGATTCATCCTCGGACCTCCCATATGATTTTTACCGTCCGGGTGAAGAAGAGGAACGCCTCCCGATACACTTGCTGATGCCGAATGATGAGCTGAAGGAATTATCGAGGCAGTCGGATATCGTAGATGCGATATCAGGGAAAAGAAGAACGGATCACAAACTCTATTATCCTGCCGACTTCTTATATGATGAATCCTCAAAGAAAAATATAAAAAGACAAATTCGTTCTATCTTGGAACTCGATTAATAATTGAGGCTGTCTCAAAAGCCAATGGTCAGGTCGCAGATTTTAAAATCAAGGCCGGACCCTTCTGAGGCAGCCTTCCTGCCCCTTATGACGGAACAACGAGTAATTTTGAAGTAGGAGATGAAGGAACAGTGTTAAAGGATCACGCTAAATTAATGAGTGCTTTTTTGGCTTCCGGTGAAATTACCGGCAGAAAGAAACTGCAAAAAATGATATATATTGCGAAGAAATTATCCTTTCCTTTTCAAGAGAAGTTTCAGTTTCATTTCTACGGTCCTTATTCTGAGGAGCTGACCCTTCGTGTGGAAGAGCTCTGCAACATGGGCTTTATCAGTGAGCTGAAGGAGAAAAAAGGCGGGTACTTTCAATACCGGTACACCGTGACTGAAGAAGGCCAGGGCTTTCTGAACATGTATGAAACGGAAATGCCGTTTCTACAGGAATGCCTCGAGGATATGAATGGGCAGCCGTCCCGCTTTCTTGAACTTGTGTCAACGGTTCTGTATTTCGATAATCTTTCCCGTGAAGAAGTGGAAGAGAAAGTGTTCACCTTGAAAAGCAAGCAGAAGTATACAGTTGAAGAAATCGATGCCGCTTATGAATATATTGACGGTTTGAAAAAGAGAATTATACAGTAAAAGGGAAGCCTGTCACTTGTTGTGGCGGGTTTTTTGTTTGTCTCTGTTAGTCGATTGGTTGTTATTCGACAAGAGTTGGGCGATTTTCGACAGGATTTGGTCGTTAAACGACAAGAGGCGGCCGTTATTCGACACAAAGAGGGCGATACTCGACAACATTTGGTCGTTAACCTGGAATCTGATACTATGATTCTGCTGGTTTGAAGTAGAGTTGGTGTCGAATTTTGTCGGTTGGTCGATAAACAGGTGAAAATCGCTGATAAAATTGAAAAATCGCCGATAAATCCGCAGAATCGCTGATAAACCCCAATAATCGCCGATAACCCCGGGGCGCCATGGCACCTCACCAAGTCCAATACAAAAAAGCCGCCAATCAGACACGATCGACGACTGATATGGCGAGCATGACGATGATTATCCTTCGTCACTCAAGCGCTTCCCGCCCACGGCATAGTGGTTCTTGCTCATCTCTTCAATGAATACGACGATCTTGTCTTCAGCTGCACCTGTCGTTTCGCTGACAGCGGCTGTAACTTTTTCAACTAGTGCTTTCTTTTGGTCTTCGCTGCGGCCTTCTAGCATTTTAACGGTTACATAAGGCATGGATTTCGCTCCTGTTCTATAATTTTGATACAATCAAAGGGAAGGCTAAGTGTATAATACCTTCCAGTTAAATTTTATCGTATTTTTTTGAAGGAGCAAGTCTGGCCCGCGGAGAATATTGATAAAACAGAGAATTTTAAAAAATTATTTATGTATAGGAGAACAGACATTGAACTTTTTAGCGTTTGATCTAGAAGAGCTTCCCTTCGTGGTGATTGCCCTCATACTGGCTTTCACGTTCCATGAATATGCTCATGCCTACGTGGCGCACAAATTTGGTGATGATACAGCAAAGGACCAGGGGAGGCTGACCTTAAATCCGATTCAGCATCTGGATCCGATTGGAACGCTCTTTATTTTGATTGCCGGTTTTGGGTGGGCAAGGCCTGTCCCTGTGAACCGGTTTAATTTTAAAAACCCGAAACTGGCAGGAGTGCTCGTTTCCGTTGCCGGACCCCTGAGCAATTTCTTGATTGCGTTCATAGCATATGGCGTTTTTTACTTTGTCATCACCTTTGGTTTCGGAGTCGCGATTCCTCAGTTCTTCATTGAACTGTTCAATATGATCGTATATCTTAATATCCTTTTGTTCATATTTAATCTATTGCCGTTTCCTCCTTTGGACGGCTACCGGATCATCGAGGATCTTTCTCCGCCGCGGCTGCGTTCGAGAATGTCCCAATATGAGCAGTATGGAGTCTTGCTGTTTATCATTTTGGTCATCACCCCGCTTGACCGCTACACGATCTGGCCGGTTATCAACGGCGGAATGAGTGCTGTAGGGCAGGCATTCAATACGATTTACTATGGAATCTTCTCATTATTTTCATAAGGCTGTTTTCTAAAAGGGTGTTGCTTTTACACTAACTCCTAAATGCCTTTACGAAGGGGTGAATGGAGCTGGAGATCAACTACCTCAGCCTAATAGCAACAAGAAGTAAGAAAAGAGCCTTTTCATAAAAATAGAAGGAGCTGTTACTGATGGAAGAAAAAAAGAAAAACAACGTCGGTTTTAATATCATCAAGAGTGACCCGACAGATGGGCACGGCGGCTTCGGCATCGGGTCATTAAGCCTTGATAATGTATCACCTGTCTTTGTGGACATAGAAGAAGGCGAGGCCTTTGTGGATATCGGAGCGATGCATGCCCGAAGCGCCGTGGAAAAAAGAATCAAGTTCACGACGAACCGCGAGGACTCTGAAGGCGGTAAGCCGTACTGGCTGGTCTGGGTGACAATTGATCGTAAAGAAGACGGCCCGTATTATGCAGGCGTGACCGCATGTGAAATGGTAGTTAACACGGAGAAACGCCGGGGCTATAAATCCCTTCCTGAACACGTGAATAGGATGGATAAATCGATTAAGCGCCATATCATCGTCGATGTAATGGATGACCGCTCTAAAAACATCCTAAAAGATTTTCTAATTAAACACGATGAAGGCATGTGGGAGCGTTCTGAAGATAAGCTGAAACAAGATTTGTCTGTTTGAGGTTATTTACAAAATATAACAATTATATGAACGAATTGTGACATTTATTAGAAAGAATCGTTCACACCTTGCTCATTGGCCTGAAAAAAAGTAAACTTAAATCACAGTTTGCACAAAACAAACTAGGACATGAAAGACCCCGGGTTCGCACAAACCCGGGGTTTTTCGTATGCTTTTTTAAGAATTTGTGTTGTTAGTTGGTTTTCAGTGCAGTTAAAAGCGAAAAGCGTACCCCCTGCAAGGGTGGATCCTAGGTTAAAGGTAACGATTAGCAAATAATCGTGCCCCCACAAGGCTGGAATCTTGGGTGAAGGGTAACGAATAGGAGAGAAACGTGCCCCTAGAAGGCCGGAATCCCGGGTTAAGGGTAACAAATAGAAGATAATCATGTCCTTACAAGGTTGGGATGATGGTTGAAGGGTAACAAAAAACAGATAACCGTACCCTTACGAGGGCTAAATCCCAGGTGAAGGATAACGAATAGGAGATAATCGTTACCCTAAAAGGCTGGAATCTTGGGTGAAGGGTAACCAAAAGCAACTAAACGTGCCCCTTCAAGGCTATAATCCCAAATGCAGGGGCACGTTAGCTAAGCAACGTACCCCCTGCAAAACCGTATATTTAGTAAAGGGGTACACCCCGCTGACACAGGAGTCTGAATGCAGCCCCTCGGCTCTATCCCCTAAAACCACTCCGTCCACTTCTTATACCATGGAGTCTTTTCTTTTTTTGGCTCGGAGACTGGAGGTTCGGCAGGGACATCTTCGTGAAGGTGTTCGTCGCAGTACTCCGTCGGTTCAGTGCCTTTTACAAAATAGGTGAAGCGCTGAACCGGGCAGCCTTTTGTTGCCAGCTTGCCGTTGTGCGGATTGACGAGGTATCCTTTTACACCTTTCGTCGGCTTGAATGCTTTGACAGGCTCGTCCTTCAAGGCCTCCTCCATAAAGTGCACCCATATATTCTTCGCGTAATACTTGTCTTCCACCAATGAGATTTCTTTTCCTTTATCATAACCGGTCCAGACTCCGGCCGACAGCTGGGGCGAGAACCCGATCATCCAGTTGTCTGAGTTGGTCGTTCCTGATTTGCCGGCATAAGGCCTTGTGGCATGCTTCCGGATGGTGATGCCCGTAACGGTGGAATAATCGTTCAGCTTCGGATCGAATATTCCGCTGAGCATGTGGGTCATGACGTAAGCGGAATCTCGGTCGAGGACCTGTTCTTTTTCAAACTTCTTTTCATAAATAGTTCCCCCATCGAAGCCTTCAACTTTAGTGATGAAAACCGGACTGATTTTGTATCCACCATTAGCAAACATTCCGTAGGCATTGACCATATCGACTACACGTGCCCCGGAAGTACCTAGAGCCGAAGAGGGCACCTCTTTAATCGG
Organism: Rossellomorea sedimentorum; assembly: GCF_046237645.1. Lineage (GTDB taxonomy): Bacteria > Bacillota > Bacilli > Bacillales > Bacillaceae_B > Rossellomorea > Rossellomorea sedimentorum. The sequence goes on along the minus strand of NZ_CP143546.1, from coordinate 4,041,085 downwards.
TGTGGAGAGCCCGAATTTCTCGGCGGTATCCGCCAGTGTTTCTTCTCCGAGAAAGAGATGTGTTTTCACGGCATAGACATTATCGGAGATTGCAATGGCCTGAGCCAGCGTGATGTCGTCGCCTGCATACTTATTGTTAAAATTATGCGGTGTGTACTCGCTTTGTCCGTCATCAAATTTGAAGGTGGTCAGTTCACTGCGCATGGCTGTGGAAGGGGTGAACCCTTTTTCAACGGCGGCATAGTAAAGCAGCGGTTTGATGGTGGAACCAGGCTGCCTGACAGCTTGGACGGCACGATTGAACGGGCTTTCTTCGTAATTTCGGCCACCGACCATTGCGGTGACATGACCGTTCTTGGGATTGATGGCTGTAAATCCTACCTGGATATCGGATTCCGGCTTGATCTCCTTTTTGATGACTTCTTCTGCGGCTTTTTGGTGTTTTGGATTCAAGGTGGTATAGACTTTCAGGCCCCCGAGTTCAATTGTCCGTTCATCGATGCCCAGTTGGTTGCGGAGAATGTTTTTAACCACATCCTGAAAGTAAGGAGCGGTTTCCACGGACTGATGCGGATATTCTCCAACAATCTTAAGTTTCTCTTTTTCCGCCTTGGCAGCGTCCTCTGCCGTTATTCTCTCATCTTCCATCATCGCATTCAGAATGGTCTCTTGGCGGTCTTTCGCTTTTTGAAAAGAATTAAGAGGGGAATACAGGCTTGGTCCTTTCGGGATACCTGCAAGCAACGCGGCTTCGGCTACCGTCAGTTCGGCCGCATCTTTTCCAAAATAGAATTGGCTGGCAGCCTGGATTCCATATGCACCGTGACCGTAATAGATGGTATTCAGATAGCCTTCAAGAATCTGTTCTTTGGAGTAGTTCAGCTCCAGCCTTAAAGTAAACAGTGCTTCGGAAAGCTTTCTTTTCCACGTTTTTTCATGTGATAGAAACAGGTTCCGGGCATATTGCTGTGAAATGGTTGAGGCTCCCTGTACTTTTGCCATGGCCCTCAAATCGGCAAGACCGGCAGCCGTTATCCTTTTGAAGTCAAATCCATGGTGCGAGAAAAAGCCTTTATCCTCAATCGCAAGTGTCGCCTCAATCAGGCTGGGAGAGATGTCTTCAAGGTGGACCCAGTATCTTTTTTCTCCGTTGCTGCTTTCGCCGATGATCGATTCGTCCGCTCCGTAGAAAAGCGTTGATTGAGGAACAGAAAGGGGAGGCGGACCTTGAATTTTTGCATATGTCAATAAGCCTGCCAGGCCAGCCAGGATCAAAATGGTGGAAAGCAGGCCAAGAATAATGGCGGCACGCAGATATTTTTTTGTTTTTTGTAAACGGGAACTTGTAATCACTTCCAAGTTAATCCCTCATTTCCTATAAATCTTTCAGTTTTTTACTACTATTCAGTATGGAAAACCGAGAGATTTTTTAAACATATAGGAAGAAATTTAAAATTATTCTTGTATTTTCGCTAAATTAGACTATACTTTTTCTCATGTTTGTATTTAAGTAGTTGGGGAAGGATATCTATGATGGTATTTGTCCCTGGTCCCGAGAATTAATATGAAAAGGAATGAAGTAAAATGGGTGGATTCTGGTTCACAGAGAAACAAACGGAAAATTTCGGAATTACAATGAAAATCAACAAAACTTTACATACAGAGCAAACTGAATTTCAAAAGCTTGATATGGTTGAAACAGAAGAGTGGGGGAACATGCTGCTTCTTGATGAAATGGTCATGACTTCCCAGAAAGATGAGTTCGTTTACCATGAGATGGTGGCACACGTGCCATTGTTCACTCATCCAAACCCTGAAACGGTTCTTGTTGTCGGCGGAGGAGACGGAGGCGTAATCCGTGAAGTGCTGAAGCACCCGTCTGTCAAAAAAGCGGTCCTTGCTGAAATCGATGGAAAAGTAATCGAGTACTCAAAAAAATATCTTCCTGAAATTGCAGGAGAGCTTGAGAATGAAAGAGTCGAAGTGCAGGTTGGCGACGGCTTTATGCATATTGCAAAAAGTGAAAACGAATATGACGTGATTATGGTAGACTCCACAGAGCCTGTAGGCCCGGCGGTTAACTTGTTCACAAAAGGATTCTATGCAGGAATCTCGAAAGCGCTGAAAGAAGACGGAATCTTTGTCGCTCAATGTGACAATCCTTGGTTCAAGGCAGATTTAATTCGCCAAGTCCAAAGTGATGTAAAAGAGATCTTCCCGATTACACGCCTGTATACGGCTAACATCCCAACTTACCCAAGCGGATTGTGGGCATTCACAGTCGGTTCCAAAAAGCATGACCCGCTTGAAGTAAGCGAAGACCGCTTCCATGACATTGAGACGAAATATTATACAAAAGAACTTCATAAGGCAAGCTTCGTACTGCCTAAGTTTGTTAAGGATTTGACTGAGTAAACTGAAACTCGGAGGCGTCCATACTGCGATGTACAGTATTAAAGCTGCCTCTCGCAATAGCACTACAGAAAACCGTGAGTTCAATAAGATAAAGACAGTATGACGAATGTATGCAATTGCTCACTCAGTCAGCAATTGAAAAGAGATTTTAAAAAGGAGTCATTAAATATGCGCTTTGATGAAGCTTATTCTGGAAATGTTTTTATCGGCAGCCATCCTTCCTACGAGGACAGCCAGATTGTGCTGTATGGGATGCCGATGGACTGGACAGTGAGTTACCGTCCAGGTTCCCGTTTCGGTCCAGCCCGCATCCGCGAGGTTTCGATCGGCCTTGAGGAATACAGCCCTTATCTTGACAGGGAATTAGAAGAGATCAAGTACTTTGATGCGGGTGATATTCCGCTTCCTTTCGGCAATCCGCAAAAAAGCATTGATATGATCGAAGACTATATCGATGGCTTGATGAAAGACGGCAAGATCCCGTTCGGAATGGGAGGGGAGCACCTGGTTTCATGGCCGGTCATGAAGGCTGTCTATAAAAAGCACAAGGATTTGGCGATCATCCATTTTGATGCTCATACAGACCTTCGTGAGCACTATGAAGGTGAGCCATTATCCCACTCCACACCGATCAGGAAAATTGCCGAACATATCGGCCCTGAAAATGTGTACTCATTCGGTATCCGTTCCGGAATGAAAGAAGAGTTCCAATGGGCAAAAGAAAATGGTATGCATATTTCGAAGTTTGAAGTACTGGAGCCGCTGAAGGAAATTCTGCCTAAGCTTGCGGGCCGTCCGGTATATGTGACAATTGATATCGATGTGCTTGATCCGGCGCATGCCCCTGGAACGGGTACGGTCGATGCTGGCGGTATCACATCCCGTGAACTTCTTGCTTCCATCCACGAAATTGCCCGTTCGGAAGTAAATGTAGTCGGCGCCGACCTTGTCGAAGTGGCACCAATCTACGATCCTTCTGAACAAACAGCGAATACAGCCAGCAAACTCATCCGTGAAATGATGCTCGGCTGGGTGAGATAATTTTTTTGTGAATGTAACTGCCCCGGAGACCAATCGTTTCAGTGGGGCAGTTTTTTTTATTGGTGACAGGCACGACCCGGGATTTGTCGGATCATGTCGGTTGTTGATAGAGCGGGCATTTTAGTTAAAAGAAAGCGAAAAATTGTTGATAGAAGGATCAGATTGCACGCTCCTTAAGAAAGTATCAGAAATAACCGAATTCCTGCCGTTTCATTGCAATTTCAGCCGATTGTTCTTATACTAAATAAGTTAAGTTCGTACGTTTAGGGAGAACCCAATTTTTATAAAGGATGTGAGAGGTTTGAAAGGTGGAGGAACTGAACAGACTGATGTCAAAATTCACTTGAAAACCCGCATACAGCACGGCGAGGAAAAAGACTCTTTTGAATTGTTCTCTAATGGCAGATACTATGAAAAAGGAGATTCTTTTTTTCTGAAATATGATGAAGTACAAGAAGAAGGAACGATACATACCATCGTCAAGATTAAGAGAGATGAGGAAGCCTTGATTTTGCGCAGCGGTGCGGTGAAAATGAGGATGGTATTCAAGGAAGACGAGGAACATACCGGCTCATATGAAAGCCAGCTCGGGACACTGATGATCACGACCAAAACATCGAAGCTGACACACACCGCTCACAGAACAAAAAATGTCGGTGAAATCAACTTATCCTACCAGTTATATATGCAGGGAAGCCCAGTCGGAAAGTATGAAATGGATATTTCGTATAAGGAGGAAGGAATTTAGCAATGAATATCGCAGAACAAGTACAAGACCAATTGAGAACGGAGATCAAATCAGCGGTCCTGAAAGCAGGGCTGGCTACAGAAGATCAGCTGCCTGACGTCATTCTGGAAACACCGAAGGAAAAATCGCACGGGGACTATTCCACGAATATGGCGATGCAGCTGGCGCGTGTGGCGCAGAAAGCACCGAGAATGATTGCGGATGAAATCGCAGCGAACATTGATAAAGAAGCTGCTTCTATTGAAAAAGTTGATATTGCCGGACCAGGATTCATTAACTTCTACATGAAAAATGAGTATTTGACGGAGCTTGTGGCAACTATCCTGCAAGACGGAGATGAATACGGCCGTTCAGAAGCAGGGAAAGGTGAAAGAATCAATGTCGAGTTCGTTTCGGCGAATCCTACTGGTGACCTTCACCTTGGACATGCACGCGGTGCTTCTGTCGGGGATTCTTTGTGCAATGTACTGGACAAAGCAGGCTATAAAGTGACTCGTGAGTACTACATCAATGATGCCGGAAACCAGATTCATAATCTTGCTCTTTCTGTTGAAGCTCGTTACTTCCAGGCGCTAGGTCATGACAAACCTGTACCGGAAGACGGATATCAGGGAGCTGACATCATCGGCATCGGCCAAAAGCTTGCGGATGAATTCGGAGACAAGTACATCGAAGCATCTGAAGAGGAGCGCTACAAATTTTTCCGTGAGTACGGTTTGAAATTCGAGATGGAAAAGTTGAAGAAAGACCTGGAAGATTTCCGTGTGCCATTTGATGTGTGGTACTCAGAAACGTCTCTATATGAAAATGGAAAAATCGATGATGCACTAACCACTCTGAAGAACAATAACCACATCTATGAAGAAGATGGAGCAACTTGGTTCCGCTCTACAGAACTGGGCGATGACAAAGACCGTGTACTGATCAAGAACGATGGCACTTACACGTATTTGACACCGGATATTTCCTATCACCGTGATAAATTTGAGCGCGGCCATGATATCCTGATCAATATCTGGGGTGCTGATCACCACGGGTACATTCCTCGTATGAAAGCGGCTATCGAAGCGCTTGGCTATGACCGTGAAAAGCTTGAAGTTGAGGTTATCCAGCTTGTTCATCTTTTCAAAAACGGTGAAAAAATGAAAATGAGTAAACGAACAGGAAAAGCGGTTACCATGCGTGACCTGGTGGAAGAGGTCGGCTTGGATGCTGTGCGTTACTTCTTTGCCATGAGAAGTGCGGATACGCATATGGACTTCGATCTTGACCTGGCTGTATCTCAGTCTAATGAAAATCCTGTTTACTATGCACAGTATGCACATGCCCGCATTTGCAGTATTTTGCGTCAGGCGGAAGAACAAGGAATCAACTTTGAAGAAGGTACTGATTACTCTCTTCTGAAAGCAGAGAAAACGATCGACTTGCTTAAAAAGCTGGGAGACTTCCCTGGAATCGTAGCGGATGCTGCAGCGAAGAGAACGCCGCATCGCGTAGCCAACTATATCAATGAACTGGCATCAACCTTCCACAGCTTCTACAATGCTGAAAAAGTATTGGATGTGGAAAACATGGAATTGACGAAAGCCCGTTTATCCTTGATTAAAGCGGTACGCATCACGCTGAAAAATGCCCTTAAACTGATTGGGGTATCTGCTCCTGAAAAGATGTAATTTCACCTTGTGGACTAAAAAAAGACGGCTGAAGTTCATTGCTTCGCCGTCTTTTTCTACCGCTGCATTCGTATAGATTGTTGCTATTTTCCTACGGGTACAAAGGCTTCTAACTAAACAGAATGATTAGCTCTTTTCTTCCTTGTTACCTGGAACCTGCCTGTGAAATATAACTATTTCTCTTGAACTTTATAGTATATAGCAACAAAGTTTTAGAAAAGAGCCTTTTCTAACGATACCCTTACACCATGAAACCGCATCAAAATCAAGACTTTGAAAATAGTTTGGTCCTAAATGGGCACTCTAGAAATAATAGACGATGACATGGAGGTTCAATGATGAAAGTAGTATTATTAGCTATCTTAACAGGCTTTATTGTCGGCTTCGTATTTGCCCTATTCAAACTGCCGATTCCGGCTCCACCTGCTTTTGCAGGAATAGCAGGTATTATCGGTATTTATCTTGGATTCAAAGCGTATGCTTGGGCACAGCCGATGATTGAGTCGATGATGAAGTAGGTTGGCTGCTCTCTATAGAGGTGTCATCCTGGTGTAAAATGGTTGATCTGTGCAAGGTGCCAACAGGCTGGTTTTCTTTGGCACCTAGATAAAACGCTAGAAAAACCCTCGCAGATTAAGAGTCCGCGGGGGCTTTTCTATTTTATATGCAAATAATGAAACCGGCCATACTTTTCAATGGTTTCTTCCGCTTCAAACGGGACCGCTCTCCCAAATAACGGGCCATCATAAACAAAGGTATGAAATTCTCCATTTTCGCCGCATGGATCGACGCCGTCGGGCAGGTCTTGGAGCAGTTCTTCATCGTACTCCCGGCCGAGAAAAGAGGGATCGAGCTGGGAACTGTCGATACAGACGAGCACTGCTTTATATCCTTTTTCAATGAACTCCCTGCTCAGGTTTGACGTAGTATTCCCCCAAAGAGGGAAAACCGGTTGAAGGGAGGTCGCCTTCATCTGCTCTTCCCGGTATGCTTTAATATCTGCCAGGAAGATATCCCCGAAGGCGACTGTTTCCACTCCTTGTTCATATAGAGAGTCCAAGGCGGTCCTCATGCGGGCTTCGTATTCTTTGTTGCTTGGCCCCTGTTTCATCATGACAGGCAGAAGGGGCAGGCTCAATGCTTCGGCTTGCTTTTTCAGGAGTGACAGAGGGGTATCGTGCATCATAACTCTTTCTTCCTCTTCGGCAAGGGTTGTGAGGAGTGCAGCCGGCTTCCAATCGGGAGAAGCTGCGAGGCGGTCAAGCATCACCATGCTGTCCCTTCCGCCGCTCCAAGATAAACATATTTTCTTTTTCATATGCCGTCCTTTCTGCTACCAGTTCAGAATGCCGCCGCTCACCCTCTTAACCCCGCGGATTTTAGAAATATCCTCAGTCAATTTCAGCATTGCGATATCTTTATTTTTCGCTTCAATCATGACATCGATGTCCTCATCCAACTCTTTCAACATTTTCAGGTAAGGAAGGATAAATTCAATATCAACGTTATCTGAATGGGAACGGAATGCTTTTTCGGATTTGGGCGAGGATACATGGATTTTCGGTCGCAGGTCCCTATGTTTCCATGTATCCAGGATTCTCGGCAGATACTCCTTAAGCGGTTTCGTGCTTTGATTGGCTTCGTGGTGATGCACATCAAGAATCATCGGAATTTTTTCTTTTTCACAGACTTCAAGAGTTTCTTCTACCGTATAGGTTTTGTCATCGTTTTCGAGAGTCATGATTTTCTTTACATGGGAAGGAAGCTTTTGAAGATTTTTATGAAACCTCGCCAAAGCTTCTTCTTTATTCCCGTATGTTCCGCCAATATGGATGTTGATCAGGGATTGCTCTTCTACATTCATGGCTTCCAGCATCTTATAATGAAACACCATATCCTCGACCGCATTATCCGTCACCGAATCCTTCGGGCTGGTAAAAAGAGTGAACTGGTTCGGATGGTAGCTTGTCCTGATAGTAAATTTCTTGATGAGATGGCCGAGTTCCTCCCATTCACTGCGAAAAGGCGTCACAAAATCCCACTTTACTTCCGGGTGGGTTGCCAGGGGCACCATTGAGCTGGACAGCCTGTAAAGATGTATCTCATGAGCAGCCAGATAGTAAAGAATCCTCTTCGTATGCTCCAGGTTGGCGGCTGTCACTTCCAACAGTTTCTGCTTCCGCTGATCTTCAGGAAGCTCACTGTACCGTTTAAATGTCATCGTCTTTGATGGGCTTGCATCCCACAAAGACAGGGCGTTGGCGACAAATCCAAGTCGTAATTCCATCATTTCACTCCCGGAAACATAATTTCCCCTCCGGAGGATAGAGGGCTTTTATAATAATATCGAAATCATCGATGCAATTCTTTCTTTAAATCTGGTGAATATGCTGACCGAGTTAAGCTTCTCCATCGTCAACAATTTGGATCCGTCTATATCCTTCTGGACTTCTTTACGCACTTCATCCACAAAGGATTGAGTATAGATGAAATTATTCAATTCCAGGTTGACGTAAAAGCTTCTCAAGTCAAAGTTCGCCGTTCCGATATCACAGAATTCATCATCCAGTACAAGCAGTTTTGAATGATAGAACCCTAACTGGTAATGATAGACCTCCGCACCCAAAGGAATTAGTTTGCGGAAATGTTTATAAGCAGCTTCTTTTACCAGGGGATGATCTTCTTTTTCAGGACTGACGATTGTCAGCTTCACTCCCCGTTCCAATGCTTTAATCAATGCTGTCATAACTTCATCTGAAGGGATGAAGTAGGGAGTCCCAATAAAGATCGATTTTTTGGCATTGGTGATGAATTCCACAAACTGGCTTTCGATTTTGTATCCCTCAGAAGGAAAGAAACGGTGTTCGACTGCCCCTTTTTCCAGCTTCGGAAAATATCCCGGTCTGTTAATGATGTCCTCACCTGAAGCCCTTTTCCAATCGACGCCAAACTCCTTTTGCAGGTCGGCCGTGCCTTCACCCGTGAGCCTCATATGATAATCCCTCCACGGGGAAAGTTTCGGGTCTTCATCGATATAGGCCTTCCCGACATTGTAGCCTCCCAGGTAGCCGATTTTCCCGTCGATGACAGTGATTTTCCGGTGGTTTCGCTGCTGTGTGGAAAAGAATAAAAAAGGAAGTTTTGGTTCTTCGGCAAAGTAAACCTGAATCCCATAATCCTTCAATTCTTTCACTTGCTTTTTCCGAACCTTAAAGCTGCCGACTCTGTCCATCAGGAGCCGAATTTCCACACCCTCTTTGGCTTTCTGCTTTAGAATGTCAAAAAACTGTCTTCCCAAGTGGTCGTCTTCCACAATATAAAAAAGACAGTGAATCGTAGAAGAGGCCTCCCTTAAATCGGTGAACATCCGTTCAAAAAAAGCCGGACCTGTCGAAATCAGTTCCATATCACTGTGCCTTTTTTGATAATCGCGCCTGTAGGCAGTTTTCACGAACTGCTTGCGGCCGAAATGAAAATCGATGACGGCCCATAGAATAATGGCCGCCAAAATCAATAAAATGATCAAAATCCACATAATATCACTCTTTCATGACTGGTATGATTTAGTATGTCCAATTATTGCTTATTCATCGTTTTCCCTGTGAAGTGACCTTAGAAACCTGCTTAAACCGTCTAACAACACTAATTTTGTTCTGTATTACCCAAAGCATTAATTTTTTTGATTACTCAGCTGGAAAGTTAGAACTCCTGTGGAAGAAGCCTTGCTCAAGAAATTAATAAGTAAATTTATAAACAGCTAGAAAAAATAGCAGGAAAATCATTGACTGAATGCTCATTCAGTATATAATGGAGATAAGGAACATTCTGAATATTATTTTCTTTTTAAAATTTGCAACAAAGGGAGAAGAAATCACGATTGAAGAGGGGAGAGTCTGTGAGATGGACGTTTTGTTGTGGATAAACTGGATTGCATTCATTCTTGTAACCGCTTACGCAGTCGGTTTATTTGTATATGTCGTCAAGACACGGATCGAGTACATCAAACTGGGGAAAAAAGCTGAGTTTGATAACAATGTGAAAGAACGAATGAAAAATATTGCTGTCAACGTGTTTGGACAAAAGAAGCTCTTGAAAGATAAAAAGAGTGGTGCCATCCACGTCATGTTTTTCTATGGATTTATTTTAGTCCAATTCGGGGCGATTGATTTTATCTGGAAAGGACTTGCACCGGGATCTCATTTGCCGTTAGGTCCACTGTATGCAGGTTTTACGTTCTTCCAGGAGCTTGTTACACTGATGATTCTTGTAGCGGTCGTATGGGCTTTCCACCGCCGCTATGTTGAAAAGCTAGTCCGATTAAAGAGAGGATTTAAGTCAGGTCTTGTACTGCTGTTCATCGGCGGCTTGATGCTTTCTGTTCTCGTTGGAAACGGGATGGGGCTTATCTGGCACGGACATGAGCTTGGCTGGTCGGAACCGGTTGCCTCACTGATTGCCGGAGGATTGGGTTGGATCGGTGAAACGGCGTCAATTGTCATTTTCTATGTCGCATGGTGGATCCATTTGCTATTCCTGCTAGCGTTCCTTGTGTACGTGCCGCAGTCGAAGCACGCCCACTTGATTGCAGGACCTGCCAATGTCTACTTTAACCGCCTGGACAACCCAGGGAAATTAAAACCGATTGATTTTGAAGACGAATCAGCTGAGAGTTTTGGAGTAGGGAAAATTGAAGAGTTTAATCAGCTCCAAATGATCGATTTCTATGCATGTGTGGAATGCGGGCGCTGCACGAATATGTGTCCGGCTACAGGCACAGGAAAAATGCTCTCACCAATGGATTTGATTGTAAAGCTTCGTAACCATCTAACGAATCATGGTGCGGCCGTAACATCAAGAAAACCTTGGGTGCCGACGATGGCATTCAACCACACGAAAGGCAACCAGCTGGCTATGGCTGCTGCCGGACAGGGTGCCGGAGAAGCAGCGGCTTCAGTGGAATACAGCCCGAGCCTGATCGGGGATGTCATCACAGAAGAAGAAATCTGGGCTTGTACAACATGCCGTAACTGTGAAGACCAATGTCCGGTCATGAATGAGCACGTGGATAAAATCATCGACCTTCGCCGTTATCTTGTGTTAACGGAAGGAAAGATGGATGCCGATGCCCAGCGCGCCATGCAGAACATTGAACGCCAAGGGAACCCTTGGGGACTGAATCGTAAAGAGCGTGAGAACTGGCGTGACGCCCGCGAAGACGTGCATATCCCGACAGTAAAAGAAATGAAGAAATCCGGAGAAGAATTTGAATACTTATTCTGGGTTGGTTCCATGGGTTCATTTGATAACCGAAGCCAAAAAATCGCCCTTTCATTTGCAAAGCTTCTAAATGAAGCGGATGTGAAGTTCGCGATCCTTGGTAACAAAGAGAAGAACTCCGGGGATACTCCGCGCCGACTAGGAAACGAATTCTTGTTCCAGGAACTTGCAACAGCGAACATTGCGGAATTTGAAAAGCATGAAGTGAAGAAGATCATCACGATCGACCCGCATGCGTATAATATTTTCAAAAACGAGTATCCTGATTTCGGCCTTGAAGCAGAAGTGTATCATCACACTGAAGTTCTGGCAGAGCTTGTGAAAGCAGGACGCTTGAAGCCGAAGTATGAGGTCAACGAAACGATTACGTTCCATGACTCCTGTTACCTAGGCAGATATAACGAAGTATACGATCCGCCGCGTGAAATCCTTAAAGCGATTTCAGGTGTCAACCTGGTTGAGATGGAACGAAACAGACAAAACGGTATGTGCTGCGGAGCCGGAGGCGGTTTGATGTGGATGGAGGAAGACAAAGGCCACCGCGTCAATGTCGCCAGAACCGAGCAGGCTCTCGAAACAAATCCTTCCGTCATCAGTTCAGGCTGTCCATACTGTCTGACAATGCTGTCCGATGGAACGAAAGCGAAAGAAGTGGAAGACAACGTATCCACCCTGGATGTAGCCGAACTGCTTGAAAAAGCGGTATGTGGTGATCCGAAAGATACAACGATTGCTTCTTAAACTTAAATAGTAAAAATTTTCAGTTTAGTTGTTTTCATTCATACTAAATTTCCATTAGAATAGAATGGTAAAGGCTTACAAAATGATTTTAAAAAGGGTCTGGTCCCAAATAGTATCGATTCGATGTTATGACTGCCAGGCCCTTTCTTTACTTCATCATTTTGAGCGAGCGTTCAGTCGTATTTTTGAAAGCGGTATCAATTTTAAGAGAAGAGATAGACTCATAGAAAAGGAGAGATTGAAATGGGGAAAACAGTCATTCTAGACGGTGCCCGTACACCGTTCGGTAAATTTGGTGGAAGCTTGAGTTCCTTTACGGCATCCGAACTTGGCGGGTTTGCAGTAAAAGAAGCCTTAAAAAGAGCGGGTGTGGATGGCAGTGAAGTCGAAGAAATTATTCTTGGCTCTGTTCTGCAAGGCGGACAAGGGCAGCTGCCTTCCCGTCAGGCTTCCCGACATGCCGGACTTCCTTGGAATGTAAGAACCGAAACAATCAACAAAGTTTGTGCATCCGGAATGAGAAGTGTGACGATGGCCGATCAAATCATCCGTGCGGGAGACGGCGAAGTGATTGTGGCAGGCGGAATGGAGTCCATGTCAAACGCTCCGTATATTTTACCGAAAGCCCGCTGGGGAATGCGAATGGGTGACTCTCAAGTAAAAGACTCCATGGTACATGACGGATTGACTTGCAGCTTTAACAATGTCCACATGGGCACTTATGGGAACAGCACGGCAAATGAATTTGAAATTTCCCGGGAAGAACAGGATCGCTGGTCAGAGAGAAGCCATAAGTTGGCGGTAAAAGCCACTGAAGAAGGCATTCTTTCAGAAGAAATCACTGCTGTTCAAGTACCGCAGCGTAAAGGCGATCCAATTACAGTCGACCGTGATGAAGCACCTAGAAAAGACACATCTATAGAAAAACTATCCAAACTGTCCCCTGTTTTTGGCTCGGATGGATCGATTACAGCCGGCAACGCACCAGGTGTGAACGATGGAGCGGCCGCTATGGTCCTGATGAGTGAAGAACGCGCCTCTAAAGAAGGGAAGGAACCATTAGCTTACATTCTCGGCCACACGGCTATTGCTTTGGAAGCTGAAGACTTCCCCCAAACTCCAGGATTAGTCATCAATGAACTACTAAAAAAGACAGGAAAAACATTAGAAGAAATCGACTTATTTGAAATAAATGAAGCCTTTGCAGCGGTTGCATTGACGAGCGGAAAAATCGCCAACCTTGACGAGAGTAAAGTAAATGTCAATGGCGGCGCCGTAGCCATCGGCCATCCGATCGGCGCAAGCGGGGCCAGAATCATTTTGACATTGGCATATGAATTGAAAAGACGCGGCGGCGGCATCGGTATCGCTTCTATCTGTTCAGGCGGTGGACAGGGAGACGCCATCATGATTGAGGTTCCGAAGAAGTAATTATGGCGGATAAAGCGGTGATCCTGGGTTGATAGTGTCAGATATTGTTGAGCATTGATAAAATTCGATTTTCACTGAGTTGAATATTGCTAATAAATCTGAGATCTCTCTAATGAAATGAAAATCTGCTTTCGTAAAGAATGCGTTATTTAATTATGCAATTCTACCATCAGAAGTTAAGAGTTGATTGAAGCGGAAGGTGCGTGACCTCCTGCGGGATCAGCGGGACAGGTGAGACCCCGCAAGCGCAGCTGAGGAGGCTCACCGCCCGCCCCGCGGAGTCACGCACCTGGAGCGGAAATCAGTTTTAAATGCAAAAATCAACAATGCCTACGAATAAGCCGGATGAAAAACCGCGGATAAAACAAAATCAACAAACCAGATGCAAACAAAGGGGAGAAGAAATAAATGAGTATTAAAAAAGTAATGGTAGTAGGCGCGGGACAAATGGGATCAGGGATTGCCCAGGTCTGTGCCCAAGCCGGATTCAGCGTGAAACTAAACGATTTGAAAGAAGAGTATGTCCAACGAGGAATGGGCGTCATCACTAAAAATCTTTCCCGCTCAGTGGAAAAAGGCAGAATGACGGAAGAAGACAAAGAGAAGGTGCTCGCCAATCTGACGCAGTCAACAGACCTGCAAGATGCCGGCGATGTCGATCTTGTCATTGAGGCAGCAGTAGAGAACATGGATATCAAGACAAAGATCTTTGCTCAGTTGGATGAGATTGCTCCCCAACATGCAATCCTGGCAACGAACACTTCATCTCTTCCAATCACAGAAGTGGCAGCAGCAACAAAAAGGCCTGAAAAGGTAATCGGCATGCATTTCATGAATCCGGTTCCGGTCATGAAGCTCGTTGAAATCATCCGCGGACTTGCTACATCCGATGAAGTGTATCAGGCAATCGAAGACATGACAAAGACACTGAACAAAGTCGGCGTCGAAGTGGAAGACTTTCCTGGTTTCGTCTCGAACCGTATATTGATGCCTATGATCAACGAGGCTATTTACACGCTTTATGAAGGGGTTGCTACAAAAGAAGCGATCGACGAAGTCATGAAATTGGGCATGAATCATCCAATGGGACCAATTACCTTGGCGGATTTCATCGGCCTGGATACATGTTTGTATATCATGGAAACCCTCCATGAAGGCTTTGGTGATGACAAGTACCGTCCATGTCCGCTTCTACGCAAATATGTAAAAGCCGGCTGGCTCGGCAGGAAAACAGGGCGCGGCTTCTATACGTACGAGTGAGCTGATTATTTCATTAGGTTGCATCATCCTAAAATAAGGATTGCTTGAATTGCCACGTTACTTCTTTGACTTTTTATTATTGTAAGCACTCTGAACTCGATGACTAATTCAGTTTCTTACCATTAAAACTCATCCTTGCTTGAGAACATTAGTTAGGTGGATTGAAGCGGAAGGTGAACGACCTCCTGCGGGAACAGCGGGACAGGTGAGACCCCCAATCCAGTTGCAGCGCCCAGCCCCTCGGGGTCAAATAACCCTCAGCGAATAAAAGGAAAGGTCACCTTTTTTTCGCTGAGGAACATTTGCCTGTCGGGGCTGAACAGGGCGCTTCCACTTTATAAACAGGCAAAGCCGAGGAGGCTCAACGCCCGCCCCGCGGAGTCGTGCACCTGTAGCGGAAATCAGGCAGCACCCTTACAAAGTCATGTGGACAGAATTCTTTTTATAAAAGGCTGTATTCGTATAGATTGGGGCTATCGGAAAAATCCAAAGGGCCGGATTTTTCCCTCGGGTACAAAGGCTTATCCCATTGAACAAGGTGATTAGCTCTTTTCTTTCTTGTTTACCATGATCATTTCTGTGGATCATCTTCATATCTCATGAAATTCATATTAAATAGCAACAATGTTTTAGAAAAGAGCCTTATACAAACATCGGGGAGGAAATCAGAATGGATTTACGGTTTACAGAGGAACAGCAAATGATGAGAAAGATGGTCCGCGACTTTGCGCAAACCGAAATCGCTCCATTTGTTGAAAGAATGGAAAAAGGAGAGTTTCCAAGAGAAATTCTCAAAAAGATGGCGGACCTCGGTTTGATGGGGATTACCATACCAGAAAAATATGGCGGCTCAGAAATGGATTTCACTTCTTATATCAGCGCAATCCACGAGTTATCAAAAGTGAGCGCTACTGTGGGGGTTATCTTATCGGTGCACACGTCAGTCGGCACCAACCCGATTCTTTACTTCGGAACAGAAGAACAGAAACAAAAATATGTAACGAAGCTGGCATCGGGCGAATATCTGGGGGCGTTCTGCCTGACAGAACCAAGTGCAGGCTCTGATGCAGGAAGCCTGAAATCGAGGGCAGTCAAAAAAGACGGCCATTACGTCGTGAATGGATCAAAAGTTTTTATCACCAATGGCGGCGAGGCGGATGTGTATATTGTTTTTGCTTCCACAGATCCGGATAAAGGCGGCCGGGGAGTTTCTGCCTTTATTGTGGAAAAAGACACTCCTGGTCTCATCATTGGAAAAGACGAACATAAAATGGGTCTTCACGGTTCAAGGACAGTGCAGCTCACATTCGAAGACATGAAAGTTCCGGCAGAAAACCTTTTGGGCGAAGAAGGGCAAGGCTTCAAGATTGCAATGGCCAACCTTGATGTCGGCCGGATCGGGATCGCGGCCCAGGCACTTGGAATTGCTGAAGCTGCTTTCGAACATTCAACAGCCTATGCAAAAGAACGTGCTCAGTTCGGTAAGCCGATTGCAGCAC